>NZ_JACNDU010000020.1:0-95301 GCF_017351735.1 Pseudomonas sp. FW300-N2A2
CCTGGAAAAAAGTACACTCCAGACGAGCACAAATTTGCACAGTTATTTTCGACTCAGGACACTAGAATAGGTCCAACTTTTTCGGAGTCAGTGCCTTTATGTCAGATCCGGTTGACGCCCCCGGGCTGTCAGAATTACCGCTGGACGACTTGGTGGCGTGCCATGAGTGCGACTTGCTGATGCGCAAGCCCAAGCTCGCCCATGGCGAGAAAGCCCTGTGTCCGCGCTGCGGTTACGAGCTCTATGCCCATCGGCACAATGTTGTGCAACGCAGTCTCGCCTTGGTCATCTCCGCGCTGTTGTTGTACATCCCGGCGAACTTTTTACCCATCATGCAGCTCAATCTACTCGGGCAGTCGTCGCAAGATACTGTCTGGAGTGGCGTTGTCGGCCTGTTCGATACCGGAATGCAAGGCGTCTCAGTGATTGTGTTCCTGTGCAGCATGGGGATCCCGTTGCTCAAACTGCTTTGCCAACTGGCCGTGCTGCTGAGCATTCGTTTTGATATCGGCCGTAGTTACGGTTTGTTGCTCTATCGGATTTATCACCATCTACGCGATTGGGGGATGCTCGAGGTCTACCTCATGGGCGTGCTGGTGGCGATCGTCAAACTGGCAGATATGGCAGCAATCACCATCGGTCTCGGCCTGGCGTGCTTTATCAGTTTGTTGTTGGTCCAGGTCTGGTTGGAGGTCGTGATGTCGCCCCATCAGATCTGGCAGGCTTTATCAGGAGAGGATGCCCATGCGGGCGATTGATGCAGGCATTCTGATTTGCGCCGAATGCCATGAATTGAACAAGCAGGAAGCTGACACCGACGAGCAGGTCTGCACCCGCTGCGGTGCGCTGGTTCACGCCCGCCGTCCCAACAGCCTCGCTCGTACCTGGGCGTTGCTGATCACGGCAGCGATTCTCTACATTCCGGCCAACGTACTGCCGATCATGACGGTCAGTTCCCTCGGTCAGGGCGATCCCAGCACCATCATGTCCGGTGTGATCCAACTGGTTCAACACGGCATGCTTCCCATCGCCGCTGTGGTGTTTATCGCCAGTATCGTGGTGCCCACGTTCAAATTGGTGGGCATCGCCTTGCTGCTGTTTTCCGTGCAGCGCCACCAGCCGCTTTCGGCTCGTCAACGGATCTGGATGTACCGCTTTATCGAGTTCATCGGTCGCTGGTCAATGCTCGATATCTTTGTGATTGCCATCCTGGTGGCGGTTGTGAATTTTGGACGGCTTGCCAGTGTCGAAGCCAATCTTGGCGCCATCGCTTTCGCCAGTGTGGTGATTCTGACGATGCTTGCCGCAGTAACTTTCGATCCCCGACTGATTTGGGATAACACGGAGTCGGACGACGACCATGACTGATTTGCCCACAGCGAAAACCCGACCGGCCTCGAACTGGTCAGCCATTTGGGTGTTGCCCCTGATCGCCTTGATCATCGGCGGCTGGCTCGGCTGGCGTGCCTACAACGAGACCGGCATCGAGATTCAGGTGCGTTTCGAAAGCGGTGAAGGCATTCAGGCCAACAAGACCGAAGTGGTCTACAAAGGCATGTCGGTCGGCAAGGTGAAAACCCTCACGCTCGATGATGAAGGCGCCTCCAAAGGGGTGATCGCCACCGTTGAAATGAACAAGGACGTGGAGCAATACCTGCGGACCAGCACACGCTTCTGGCTCGTCAAGCCGAGCGTGACCCTGGCGGGTATCACGGGCCTGGAAACCCTGGTTTCCGGTAACTACGTCGCGATCAGTCCGGGGGAAGGCGAGCCCACACGCCGGTTCAAGGCCCTGGCTGAAGAACCGCCGCTGTCGGATGCCCAGCCCGGGTTGCACCTGACCATCAAGGCTGACCGCCTCGGTTCGCTGAACCGTGGCAGCCCGGTGTTCTACAAGCAGATCAAAGTAGGACAGATCAAAAGTTACTTGCTGTCCGAAGACCAAAGCACGGTTGAGCTCAAAGTGTTCATCGAACCCACCTACGCCAAGCTCGTACGCAAACACACACGTTTCTGGAACGCCAGCGGCATCAGCATCGACGCCAACCTGTCCGGTGTGAAAGTGCGCAGTGAGTCCCTGGCCAGCATCGTCGCCGGTGGTATCGCGTTTGCCACGCCGGAAAACCGCAGGGACAGCCCGCCCACCGATCCGAGCCTGCCGTTCCGTCTCTATGAAGACTTCGATGCGGCGGCGGCCGGTATACGGGTCAAGGTCAAACTCAGCGATTTCGAAGGCCTGCAGGCCGGTCGTACGCCGGTAATGTACAAAGGCATTCAGGTCGGCAATCTGAAAGCGCTGAAGATCGATCCTGATCTGTCCGGTGCTACCGCTGAACTGACCCTTGATCCTCTGGCCGAAGATTACCTGGTCGAAGGCACTCAATTCTGGGTGGTCAAACCGTCGATCTCCCTGGCCGGTATCACCGGGCTTGAAGCGCTGGTCAAAGGTAACTACATCGCTGTGCGTCCCGGCGATAAAGGCGCAGCACCACAACGTGAGTTCGTGGCACGGGCCAAGGCGCCGCCGCTGGATTTGCGTTCGCCGGGTCTGCACCTGGTGTTGTTCACCGAAAATCTTGGTTCGCTGGAAGTCGGCAGTCCAATTCTCTACAAGCAGGTCAAGGTCGGTTCGGTACAGAGCTATCAGTTCTCGCGCACCAAAAAACAATTGGTGATTGGCGTACACATCGAGAAGGAATACGAAGGGCTGGTTAACGCCTCGACTCGATTCTGGAATGCCAGTGGCATTACGCTCACGGGCGGATTGACTGGCGGAATCCAGGTCAAAAGTGAATCGCTGCAAAGCCTGATGGCCGGCGGTATCGCCTTCGAAACCCCGCTGGCCAAAGCCCCGCTGCAAAAGAAAATCCCGCGTTTCCGTTTGTTCGCCAGCCATGACGAAGCCAACCAGAAAGGCGCCGTGATCACGATCAAGGTCGATCGCGCCGATGGCTTGCGCAGCGGCACTCCGGTGAGATTCAAAGGCCTGGATGTTGGCAAGATTGAAGACGTCGACCTCACGGATGACCTGCAATCGGTGATGCTCACCGCGCGGATCACCGAAGTGCCGGAGCGTATCGCTCGGGCCGGCAGTCAGTTCTGGGTGGTCAAGCCCGAGCTGGGTCTGCTCAAAACGTCGAACCTGGAAACCCTGGTGACCGGTCAATACATCGAAGTGCAGCCGGCAGCGAAAAACCTCGGGCCGCAGAATAACTTCGTAGCGCTGGCCAATCCTCCTGAAACCGCCAAACAGGAAGCCGGGTTAAGTCTGGTTCTCAGCGCCGCTCGCCGAGGTTCGTTGAAAACCGGGGTGCCAGTGACGTATCGCGAAGTCACCGTGGGCAAGGTGACGGGGTATGAGCTGGGCCAGACGGCTGACCGTGTGTTGATACACATCCTGATCGAGCCGAAGTACGCGCCATTGGTGCGCAGCGGCACGCGATTCTGGAACACCAGCGGTTTCGGTTTCGATTACGGTTTGTTCAAAGGCGCGACGGTTCGTACCGAATCGCTGGAGACGCTGATTCAGGGCGGTATTGCTTTCGCCACGCCGGATGGGGATCGCATGGGTAACCCGGCGCGAGCGGAGCAAACTTTCCCGTTGTTCGACAAGTTTGAAGATGAATGGCTGACCTGGGCGCCGAAGATCTCGCTCGGTAAATAATCTGTTGGCGCCTGGGAGGGCGCCTTCGCGGGCAAGCCTCGCTCCTACAGATCAGCACCGAACCTGTAGGAGCGAGGCTTGCCCGCGAAGAGGTCCGGATAGCCAACACATAACCACCAGACAAAAAAAGGCCGCGATTGGATCGCGGCCTTTTTTATTGCCTTCGATTAATGCAAATCAGACCGCATCCAGCTCCGGTTCATCCGCTTCAACATTAACCACAGCCTTCACCTCATCGTGACGACGGATGTACTTCCAGTCCGCCTCATCGATGTAGATCCCGTTCGGCCCGCTACCGCCTTCCAGGTCAATCGCCACACTGGCACAGACCTGCGGCTTCACACTCGCCAGAATCGGCACGAAGCCCAGTTGCAGACTGGTTTCCAGCAACGCTGCCTGGTTTTTCTCGTCGATGTCCGCCGCTTCGTCGAGGTAGTACGGCAGGCGCACGCGACCGGCCTGGTCGCGGTCCATCAAGTGCAGTAACAAGTACATGTTGGTCAGCGCCTTGATGGTCATCGTCGTGCCGTTGGACGCAGCGCCGTCGATGTCGGTGTGGATCACCGGTTGACCGTTGACCTTGGTGATCTCGAACGCCAGTTCGAACAAGTCCTTGAGACCAAGCTGGTTGTGGTTCGCCGCTACCAGGCGCGCCAGGTATTCCTTGGCTTCTTCGTTCTTGTTGTCTTGATCGGCGCTTTGGCTCAGGTCGAACACGGAGAGGGTTTCGCCTTCTTCGTACTGACCGGCGCTGTGGATGATCTGGTCGATGTGCTTGAGCGCTTCCTTGTTCGGCGCAAGCACGATGCGGAAGCTCTGCAGGTTGGAGACCTGACGCTTGTTGATCTCGCGGTTGAACAGCGCCAGTTGGTGCTCAAGGCTGTCGTAGTCGCTGCGGATGTTACGCAGGGTCCGGGCGATGTCGGTAACCGCGGCGCGGCGTGCCTTGCCGAGGGTCAGGGCTTCGTCGGTGCGGTGTGCATACGCGTTGATCAGCAGTTGCAGGCGACGCTCCATATCGTCTTCGCTGTCGAACTTGGCCACGCCCTTGAGGCGCACCTGAGCGTACAACGCGTCGATCTGGCCATCGCTGCGCAGCAAGCCCTGCCAGCTGTCCTGATAGTCGTTGAGCAGCGGCAACAGGTTGTCCATGGAATCGTCGATCGGGTCCATGAACGGCGTGCCGAACGGCAGGTCTGCCGGCAACAACTGACGGCGGCGCAGGGCGTCGTCGAGGGTGCGTTGCTTGGCTTCCATGTCGCCGATCTGCCGGCCGACCAGTTGCAGCTTGGCCGACAGTTGCTGGACGCGTTCGGTGAACGCGTCGCTGGAGCGCTTCAGTTCTTCCTGCGCCGCTTCCATCTGCGCCAGTTGCTCAAGCTTGTCGTCTTCCTCGGCGCTCAGGGTTTGCGTGCGGCGGAAATCTTCCAGGGCTTTCTGCGCGTCCAGCACTTGCTGGTACAGCGCTTCGGTCTGGGTCTTGCTCGCTGCGCGGTCGGCGACCACGGCAGCCTGGGTTTTCAGTTGCTTGAGTTCTTTTTCCAGGCGGTCTTTCTGATCGCGCAACGCGGCGCGGTCCGCCAGGGCCTGCAACGCCGGGGGTTCAATGTGCGAGATGTCGATGGACAGGCCCGGCACTTCGAAGCGCTCGCCTTTGAAGCCGTCGAGGATCAGCTCCATGGATTTGACCCACTGACCGTCCTCGTCCAGCGTGATGCCATGCTCGCCCAACGGCAGGCTGAACAGCGCGCTGTTGAACAGGCGCATCAGACGCTCGACATCCTGTTGCGAAAACTCTTCGCGCAGACGAGCGTAGCTGTTGTTGTCGGCGTGATCGAGTTGCTGTTTCACCGATTTCAGGCGTTTTTCCAGATCGCGCAGACGCTCTTCCAGGTCTTCGGCAGAGAACTGCCGCGACTGCGCCAGCGCACCGGCCAGTTCATCGTGCGCGTCCTTGGCCGCGAGCAATTGCTGCTCCAGGACCTTGACGTCAGTCACCAACGCGAAGCGATGCTTGAGCACCGACAACTCGCCGAGCCAACGCTGGATACCGGTGATTTCCCGCTCCAGACGCATCAGCTCCTGCGTGCCGCCGCGCTGATCGTTTTGCAGCGCGTCCTGCTCGTTGCGGTAATGTTCGGCCTGAATCGTCAATTCTTCTTTGCGTGCACTGGCATAGTCCGACCAGGTGCCGAGCAACGAATCGAGCAGCGGCGAGATCCGGTGCAGTTTGCCGCGCAGAATATTGCGCTGGGCAACGCCTGCGGCCAGCGCTTCAACCAGCGGGCCGGCGGTGACCAGCGAGTTGTAGTCCTGCTCCATGCGTCGTACATCGCGGAAGGCTTCTTCGCACGCAGCGATGTAATCGACGCTGCCGGAACGCAGGCTGTGCTCGAAAGCATCGAGGAACAATTGCTTGAGCTTGGCCGCGGTGATTTCGCGCATGTGCAGCAGGTTGATGAACAGCGCGCGGAAGGTCTTCAGGCTCTGCTCGCTGGTGGAGCGCAGCGGAATCAGGGTCAGGTCCAGCGGAATCGAGGTGTGGCCGCCGACCAGCAAACGACGCAGTTCATCCGGCTTGAGTTCGTAGGCTTTCAGGCCTTCGCGCTCAAGGTTGGTGAACAGCTCTTTCTGACGCAGGCAGGTGTCGTTTTTCTGGTAATGGGCCAGGTCGAGTTTGCCGGCATAGGCAAAGAACTGGTGACCGAAACCACCGCCCGGGCCACGACCGACCACGCCGATCACGTGCGGACCGTGGGGCAGCGAGACTTCCACCAGGATGTAACTGGTGTCCGAAGCGAAGTAGAAACGCCGGGATTGTTCCAGGCTGTACTTGCCGAAACTCATGTCCGACATGCGCGCCAGAATCGGGAACTGCAACGCGTTGATCGAGGCGGATTTACCGAGGTTGTTCGCGCCGTAGACCGACAACGGTTCTTCCAGCGGAAACAGGCCGAGGCTGTAACCGGCGGTGTTCAAAAGGGCAAAGCGGCGAATGCCGTAGCGTTCCTTGCTCATGCGTCGGTCTCCTGTTCTTCGGCAATGGCGCGGGCCAGGGCGTCTTCTTCGCTTTCTTCAGCGAAGTCACTGAGGTCCAGTGGATCATCGGTTTGCAGCAGTTTTTCGTCGCTGTCGTCGTCGATCAGCACCGGAACCGGCAGCGGCAGCACGCTGTGCAGGCTGGCGGCCAAGTCGCGGTCCTGCTGAACCGACAGGCAGACGTCGAGGAAACGGTGCATCGGCGGCAGGAAACGGTAGACGCCGTTTTCTTCGCCGGCAAACCCGAGCTGCGTCATGCGGCGCATGATTTTTTCTTCGAGTTCTTCGACGGTCTGCACTTCGGCCTGGATGAACAGGTCGCGGTACTTTTCCAGCAACGATGGCAATTCATCGCGACCGAGGCTGCCGCCATCGAGCACGGCAATCGGGTCACGGCCCTGATCGGCCAGATGCTCGACGAGGATGAAGGTGAACAGCGCCAGACGCTGCGCGGTCTTGTTCACCGCCGCAGCGGCGAGGTCCGGCACAAAGTAGTAGAAACCGCGGGTGTCGCAAACCAGTTCAAAACCCAGTGCCTTGAACAGCGTGCGGTACTGGTCCTGGAAGTTCGACAGTTGCGCGTACAGCTCCGGGTCGCGGCGGCTGACGTGGTAGCCCTTGAACAGCTCGCGAAAGATCGGTGCCAGCTGGGACAGTTCGGATAGATCAAGATGCATGTGGAATGCTCGCAGAATTCTCGATGGCATCTGGGCCGGCCGAGAGCAGGGCGAAGGAGCGCAGGCTGACCTGGTGCTCGTGAGTGTGGTAATCGCGGCGTTCCAGACGCTCGCGTTTGAAGCGTTTTTCCCGCGACAGGCGCGAGAACCAGTACAGCAATTCGTCGGTGGCGCCGTTCGGTTCCTGTTCCAGCAGCCAGGTCATCAGGTCTGGCATCGGCAGGGCGTCTTCACAACGTTCAAGCATTTCGCGAACGGTACGTGGTGCGCGTGGCGCTTCGCCTTTCTGGGTCTTGTGGGCCTTGGGGAAACGCGCCGGTTTCGGCTCGAAACGGGCCAGCGCGTAGACGTAGGCTTCGACCTGACTGGCGCTGCCGAGGAAGGTGCTTTGCGGCCGGGTGAACATCGGCATCGCCGCTTGTGGCACCGCGTCGATACCTTTGCGACGGATGGCCGACAAGGCCAGCGCTGCGCCACGGGTCACGGCGTTGTGCCGGCGAGCTTCTTCACGCAGCGGCAGCAGCAGTTCGCGAGCATGACGCAGCGTCAATTGAGCGCTGGTCTGCATTTCAAGGATGCGCGCGTGGGTGCGCAGCAGCATGTCGTCGTCGACCAGGTGGCCGAGGCGTTGCTGCTCGGTGAGCATCTTCAACAGGACGTTTTCGACTTTGCGCACGCCTTGTTCGAAGGCGCCGTCGGCGTTCACCAACTGAATCATCGGCTCGACGTATTCGTCCCAGGTCGCCAGTACTTCGGCGTAACGCTGACGCAGCGGAATCTGTCGGTCGCTGGTCTTGGCGCGTTCGGCGACGGCCACCAGGGCCTGTTCGTCGTTGGCGAGTTTCTTCAGTACATCGCGCACACGCATGTCGAGCAGGCGCAATTGGCGCGCCAGGTCGTGGCCGTCGCGGATGTCGAAGGCGTCCTGAATGTAACCGGCCAGGCGTTCGAGGTGGCGCAAATAGGCTTCGATTTCCAGGCACAGGCCCAGGCGGTGCTCACGGCGCAGGTAAGCGAGGAAGTCGTGGATCTGGGCGTTGAGCTCGAAACGGTTCGGGCTTTTTGCCACGGGAACCAGAATGTCGAGGCGGATCCACACGTCCAGCAGGCTGGTGATGTCCTGCGGCGTACTGTCGAGTTGCTGGGCGGCCAGTTGCGTGCGCAGTTCGTTGAGGCTCAGTGTGCCTTGGTCGAAGTGCTCGCACAGTGGCTCCAGAAGTGCCCAGTGTTCAGCGAGGGCGCGCAAGACGCGCTTGGGTTCGATCATCGGAATGGCCGGCTGGTTGGCGATTAAAAGCCGCGATTGTACTGCATCGGGACCGATGCGATTCACTCTCGGGACGGGCTGTAGCTGTTTCTAAGGGAAAGAGTATCGATCAAGCGCGGGCGATCTTGAGCGAAGGGCGGTAGAATCAGCGCACTTTAGTTATCCACAAGTGGCCGACCTTTGCTAATCGAGTCCCGTCGCCGCGCTTATTTGACCGCCATGCAGGTGGTCAACTGGCTGCCGCGTACCGAATTGCCCTTTGCCGCGCCTTCGCGGCCCGAGCTGCTGGAAATGCCGGAGCCGTTGGTCGTCGCCCCGGTGGCGCTGGCTCCAGTGGCCGATGCGCCTGCGGAACCTGTGGTCAAACCGGCCGAACGGGTAAAAATCGAGGTGCCGCGGCCATCGTTGGCCAGCACGCGCACCAACGCCAAGGTCGAAGAAGAAGAGGCACCGGTCGCGGTCAAGGCGCCGGTCGTGCCGCCACCGCGTTTCGCCCTGCAATTGCTGCGTGCCGGTCGGTGCCTGCTGCTGGTGGAGTTACCCACAGGCGAAACCTTCCAGACCCGTGATCCCGCCTATCTGCTGCTCAAGGACATGTTGCGCGCCGCCGGTCTGCCGGACAGCCCGCAAATTGTCGGCGAACCGGTGCGCTGGCCATTGTTGGTTCGCGGCACCATGGATCAAGGCCCGGAAGCGGCTCGTGACTTCGTACAAGGTTTTCTCTCGGCCCGGCTGGAAGACGCACCGTGCGTCTGCGTGTGGCTGATCGGCCTGCCGGCGGTGCGTTTTGCCGGCGAGGCCAACGCCGAATCCTTCAATCGTGAACTTCAGGTCGAAGGCCTGGGCGCGGTCTGGGCCCTGCCGGGCCTGGAATTATTAATGGAAGAGCCACAGCGTAAGGCTGATGTCTGGCAAGCCATGCGTCGGCTGATGGCGCGCTGGAAAGAATCGAATGAGTGACGCTGTATCGTTTCGCCCGATGACCGAGGCGGACCTGGACGCTGTCCTGAAAATTGAATTCGCGGCGTATAGCCATCCCTGGACCCGCGGAATTTTTCTCGATGGGCTGGGCAAGTACCAGATCTGGCTGATGTTCGAAGGTTCACAGCAGGTCGGGCACGGAGTGGTGCAGATCATTCTGGATGAAGCGCACCTGCTGAACATTACCGTCAAACCGGAAAATCAGGGCCGCGGCCTGGGTTTGACGCTGCTGGAGCACCTGATGTCGATTGCCTACAAGGCTGAGGCGCGGGAATGTTTTCTGGAAGTGCGCGACAGCAATCGCTCGGCGTTCCGGTTGTATGAGCGGTACGGGTTCAACGAGATTGGCCGGCGTCGGGATTATTATCCGGCGGTGGGTGGGCGCGAAGATGCGGTGGTCATGGCCTGCACCCTGGTGGATTGAGCCTCAAAAGCTTCGCGGGCAAGCCTCGCTCCTACAGGGAATTGCATTGCAAACGTAGGAGCGAGCGGGCGGCGATCCGACTTGCCCGCGAAGGCGTCCTCATTGACACCCACGATCACCGATTCCCATCCAGCGGATCCAGCCGCGCCAGTTCTTCTTCATCCAACCCATTACCCCCGCCGATGTCATCTTCATCGACGATGCTCAAATCCCAATCGGCCCGGTAATCGTCACCGGCCTCATGCGCATCCCGCGCACCGTCTTCACGGATCAACGTTTCCGGGCTCATGTCATCATCGGTGGATTCATGATCAGCGGTCGAGGCGCCGGTCATGCCGGCTTCACGCACGCGCGCGCGCGGTATCAGTCGCTCGCGTTCCGTTTGCGTCAGTTCGTCGCCGATTTTCGCGCTGGGTTCTTCCTCCTCGAAATCCAGCTCCTGCAGCGAACCCATGCGGTCTTCGTTGTCGTCGATGGGCTCGGGTTGCGCCGCATCGTACGGACGTCGTGAATCATTCATGGTAATTCCTCATACTGTGAGCCTTACTACGGTAGACCCACTGGGCTGCCCGGAATTCCGCCGGCAGGGAACACCGGTAATATGCCTCATCGGCAATCTGCATCTTGCGCGTGACCCCGACGGACGGTTGTCTGTCAAAGCAGCGCATCATTCTCGAGGCTTCATTGCATGAACGACTTACAAGATCTGATTGATAACAACGAGCGCTGGGCTGACGCGATCACCAAAGAAGATCCTGATTTCTTCGCCAAACTGGCGCGTCAGCAAACGCCGGAATTCCTCTGGATCGGCTGTTCCGACGCCCGCGTACCGGCGAACGAGATTGTCGGCATGCTGCCCGGTGACCTGTTTGTCCACCGCAACGTGGCCAACGTGGTGCTGCACACTGACCTCAACTGCCTGTCGGTGATTCAGTACGCGGTGGACGTGCTCAAGGTCAAACACATCCTCGTTACCGGCCACTATGGCTGCGGCGGCGTGCGTGCTTCGATGCAGGATCGCCAGTTCGGCTTGATCGATGGCTGGCTGCGGTCGATTCGTGACCTTTACTACGAAAAGCGCGAAGAACTCTCCAAACTGCCAACCGAAGAAGAGCGGGTCGACCGCCTCTGCGAGCTCAACGTGATCCAGCAAGTGGCCAACGTCGGGCACACCAGCATTGTGCAAAACGCCTGGCACCGCGGGCAGAAACTGTCGATTCACGGCTGCATCTACGGCATCAAGGACGGTCGGTGGAAGAGCCTGAATGCCACCATCAGTGGTTTCGAGCAGTTGCCGCCGCAGTACCGCCTGCGTCCATTCGAGCCGCTGTAAAAGCCCCCGGCGTCATCGGCGCCAATTCTGGAAGAACAACTGGCCATCGGCATTCGGCGATTCGTCGTAGCCGGTGATCCAGCCACGGCAGCAAGTACAACCACAGCGGCAGGCAAACTGCCGCTGCAGCCTGTCTTCCGTCGTGGCGAAATCCATCGTCAGCCGATCACCTTTTCTGATGTCCTTCAGCGCCCATAACCACAGTTCACTCATGTCGAGAAAGGCGTTGGGGTCGCAGGCGTGGTTAAGCAATCCGCAGAAGCGCGGGTCATAGACATGAATGCCCGGCGCCATTTGCCGAGTGCGTCGGCAGCGATAGGGCAGCAAATGCCCGGAAATACGGCAGATTCGGCTGAGCCGAGGGAATTCGCGCAAAGCGGCGACAGCGATCGGCTCTCCCTGAGCATTGTTGATGATTTGAAAGTCTTCCGTGGTAGGGAATCCCAGTCGAGGGGGCAATTCCATAAACGGATAGATGCCATTGAATGGCGGTGAGGTGATTCCTTGCTCAGCGTGGGGTTTCATCACAATCCTTGTCGGCGGGGCGCTGCGACCTCCGTCAGCTGACATCCTGTCAGCCCTGCAGCACATGGGTACGCCTCAAGACTCTCGCAAAAAAAACCACCGGTCTACTGTCATAACTGACAGAGGAAAAGCGCGCGTTCCCACGTCAGCCAAGGCTCACGCAGGAACGCCGTTCAGTTTTTTACAGATGCGTAGCAGGCACTGCGGTCGCAGGCGTGGGGACCTTGAGCTGTTTGAGTTGAGCCTTGATCGGCGTCGTCGCGCATTTGGCCGTGGCTTGCCCAGGCGTCAGGTTGCGGATCGAGGTGTAGAACAGTTCGCAGGTTTTAACTGCCTGGGCCACTTGCCAGGTCTGGGTGCAACTTCTCAGCTCAATGTCTGGATTGCTGTCGAGGTCGCGGCCCATTGCGGCCTGCCAGCATGCGGCACTCAAGTCCTGGCCCATGACTTTCAGGCCCGCTGCGTCGGCCTGGGCCTGGGCATCTTTGCCGGTGTAGCTGTCCGGGTCGGCGGCGTACCAGATGTAGCTCGGGTGGTTGGAACCCAGCACCGGCACTTTCACCCCTTCTTTCGGACTGATGGTTGCCAGGCCCAGCACGTTTACGGTCGGCCCGTATTGCTGCTTGATCCAGTTACGCACCGGCGCACCGAACGCGACCATCGGCAACGCGGCACCGCTGGCGTTCTGGCTGACTTCCTTGACCATGGTGGACTGGTAGTCCTTGAAGTAGTCGTAGACGCCTTCCAGATCCTTGCCGGCGTTGGACGGCGCGGCGATCGGCGCGATGTCGATGATGGTCTGGAAAGCCGGTGTCTGATCGGCAGGGATGCCGTTGATCGTCAGCAGCGTGGCCCAGCGATCGGTGGTCTTGGACTCCAGATAGTCCTGGGCCTGAGTCAGCGAGTAATCCGGCGGGAAGTGCAGCAGCTCGACACTTCTGCGGTTCTCCAGGGCCATGCCCAGCGGCAGGAACAAGTACCAGCTGTAAGCCCACTTGCCGTCGGCATTCAGCTTGCTGGCGCCGGTATAAGCCAGATCGCCGGCATCGAGCAGCGCTGCCAACGGCTTTTCATAGCCCCTGGGCACACCGGTGATTGCGGCATAGAGCTGATTGTTATCGGTTTTGACCTGCACCTTCGCATCGCTGTAACCATCACGCTGCACGCTCTGCGTCAGGTAATGCTCGACGGTTTGCTCCAGCGTCCAGTTGCGAAAGCAGATCACGTTGCAATTGTTGGGGTAAGCGAACAGCCGGGTGACGCGCTCGGTGCTGCCCAGCTTCAGATCGGCATCCGCCTGGGCGGCGGTGCTCAGGGTCAGGGCGGCAAGGGTGAGTGCTGCGAGTTTGAACATGCTCAGATCCTTTTCAGCGTGTGGGCCCTCGAGAACGGGCGAAGACATACTGAAACAGAAGAGGCCGAACGAGAAGTAGGGGCCGATAGAAATATCGGCCCCTTTTTGCATTACGGCATCACCGGCGCCGTATACGTCAGCGTCGTCCCCAGCGCCCACAGCAGAAACAGCACCAGCGGCGTGTGCACCAGCAGTTGCACGAACGAAAACCCGATCAAGTCCCGCGCCTTCAAACCCAGCACGCCCAGCAGCGGCAGCATGTAGAACGGGTTGATCAGGTTCGGCAGGGCTTCGGCGGCGTTGTAGATCTGCACGGCCCAGCCCAGGTGGTAGTTCAGGTCGGTGGCCACTTGCATCACGTACGGCGCTTCGATGATCCACTTGCCGCCGCCCGACGGGATGAAGAAGCCGAGGATCGCCGAGTACACGCCCATCAGCAGTGCGTAGGTGTCGTGGGACGCGATCTGTACGAAAAAGGTCGAGATGTGGTGCGCCAGAGTCTGCGCATCAGTGCCTTTGACCGTGGTCATCAGCGCGGCGATCGAGCCGTACAACGGGAACTGGATCAGCACGCCGGTGGTGGTCGGCACCGCGCGGGACACCGCATCGAGGAAACTGCGCGGGCGCCAGTGCAGCAAGGCACCGAGCATGATGAACAGGAAGTTGTAGGTGTTCAGCCCGGAAATCGCACTGATCGCCGGTTTGGTCGAGAACTCGTGGAACAGCCACCCGGCCGCCAGCAGCACCAGCAGAATCGTCAGCAGCGGGCTGTGTTCCAGCCATTCGCCGGGGCGAGTGCGCGGTTGCAGCGGTGGCAGGTTGAAGCTCGGGTCGATGCCGCAGGCTTTGGCATCGCGGGCCGAGTTCGGGCCCGGGGCGGTGGCGTAGGCAATGATCAGCGAGATCACGATCAGCGCCAGCAACATGACGCCGGACTGCCAGAGAAAGATGGTTTGCGTGAACGGAATCACCCCGGTGATCGACAGAATCGACGGCGGCAAACTGGCCGGGTTGGCCTGCAACTGCGCGGCGGACGACGACAGGCCCAGGGCCCACACCGCGCCAAGGCCCAGGTAGGCGGCAGCACCGGCGGCGCGATAATCCATTTTCAGGTCGACGCGGCGGGCGAGGGCGCGCACCAACAAGCCGCCGAACACCAGCGACAAGCCCCAGTTCAGCAGCGACGCGACCATGGAAATCAGCGCCACCCACGCCACGGCGGAACGGCCGTTCTTGGGGATGCGCGCCAGACGGTCGATCAGCTTGACGGCGGGCGGCGAGCTGGCGACTACATAACCACCGATTACCACGAACGCCATCTGCATGGTGAACGGGATCAGGCTCCAGAACCCGTCACCGAAGGCCATCGCGGCATCGGTGGGTTTTGCGCCCATGAACAGGGTGGCCACGGCGACGATGATCACCGCCAGGGCAGCAAACACCCAGGAATCAGGAAACCAGCGTTCGGCAAAACTTGAACAGCGCAGGGCAAAACGGGCGGAGCGGGTATCTTCGATATCAGCGGCCACGGGAGTACCTCGAATTTTTATGATTGTTGTGGTCTTCAGGGCCGTAGAGGCCTAACACCGTTTTTATTGTGGGAGCGAGCCTGCTCGCGATGGTCGTTAACGATGACGCGTGTTTACTGGTTAAACGCGGCGATCTCGAGTCCATCGCGAGCAGGCTCGCTCCTACAGTTTTTGATCGGCACTGGCTGCAACGCCCGTCTGGACAGGCGCCAACAGTAAATCAATCGGTCAGGATTTGTGACGAAGTTTTACCGATACGGGACTATGGTCTAACGGGTTGTCCGCTGGCGCGTTTGCGTAGACCATGGGCGCCTTGGTTTTTTGCCCATGCCAGAGTTCTTTTGATGACTGCCCTTAACGATTCGCGCCCGGCACCGTTCAGCCGTTCGGACTACAAGACCCTCGGCCTTGCGGCCCTCGGCGGCGCGCTGGAAATCTACGATTTCATCATCTTCGTGTTTTTCGCCCTGACCCTCAGTCAGCTGTTCTTCCCGCCGGAAATGCCCGAATGGCTGCGCCTGCTGCAAAGTTTCGGGATTTTTGTCACCGGTTATCTGGCACGGCCGTTGGGCGGGATTCTGATGGCGCATTTCGCCGACCGACTGGGGCGCAAGAAAGTCTTCAGCCTGAGCATTCTGATGATGGCGCTGCCGTGCCTGCTGATCGGCATCATGCCGACCTACGCCCAGATCGGTTATTTCGCACCCTTGCTGCTGTTGGTCCTGCGGGTACTGCAAGGCGCGGCGGTCGGCGGTGAAGTGCCGAGCGCCTGGGTGTTCGTCGCCGAGCACGCGCCGGCCGGGCATCGCGGTTATGCACTGGGTTTCCTTCAGGCCGGGTTGACCTTTGGCTACTTGATCGGCGCGCTGACAGCGACCTTTCTGGCACAGGCGTTCACCCCGGCGGAGATCCTCGATTTCGCATGGCGTTACCCGTTCCTGCTGGGCGGCGTATTTGGCGTGATAGGCGTCTGGCTGCGCCGCTGGCTCAATGAAACCCCGGTGTTCATGGCGATGCAGGCGAAGCGTGATGCCGCCGTCGAACTGCCACTGCGCACGGTCCTGCGTGAGCATCGCCTGGCCATTTTGCCGGCGATGATCCTCACCTGCGTGCTGACTTCAGCCGTGGTGGTGTTTGTGGTCATCACCCCGACTATGATGCAGAAAACCTTCGGCATGACCGCCAGCCACACCTTCGGCCTGAGCGCATTGGGCATCGTGTTCCTGAACATCGGCTGCGTGCTCGCCGGATTGCTCGTCGACCGTATCGGCGCCTGGCGCACCGTGATGCTGTACAGCCTGCTGCTGCCGCTGGGCATCGGCGTGCTCTATACCTGCCTGATCATCGGCGGCAACTGGATCGGTCTGGCGTATGCGATTGCCGGCCTGAGTTGTGGCGTGGTCGGCGCGGTGCCGTCGGTGATGGTCAGCCTGTTCCCGGCGCGGATTCGCGTCTCGGGGATTTCCTTCACGTACAACATTGCCTACGCCGCGTGGGCGAGTATCACGCCGCTGTTGCTGATCGGTCTGATGCCGTGGAGCCCTTGGATCTGCGTGATTTTCTGCGCGGTGATGGGCGCGGTGGGCGTGAGCAGCGCACTGTATTTCGGCGCGCGTACGTCGAGCACAGGCACTTGCCCGGCGGCTGGCGCCATCTGATTGAAGGTGGCGCTGCGTCCAAGACAACTATTTTTGTAGGACAACCCTGAAACACTCTTCAGAAAACATCCCCAAGGCCGATGGCTAGGCTGCATGCCGCTTTCTATCTCTGTCCATCGGTGCTTTCCCATGTTCAACAAACGCTTGAAGCAAGAGTTGTCGGCTCTTCGCGAAGAACTCTCCAGCCTTCAGCAAGTGAAGGAAAGTCTGGAAAGCGAGATGCTGGTCCTGACCCTGGATCCCGACGGGCGGATTCAATCGGTCAATCAGAATTTTCTCAGCGAGATGCTCTACAAGAGCCACGACCTGATCGATCGTCCTATCGAAGACATCGTTCCTGTTCACGTGAAGTCCGACGAATTCCATCACCGCTTCAAGGCTGCGCTGACCCGAGGCGAGCACTTTGCCGGTGCGGTGCGCTTGTTGCGTGGCGATGGCCAAGAGGCCTGGTTGCGTTCGATTGTGCAGCCGGTGCGCTCCGGGGACGGGCGGATCAAGCATTTCTCGATTTACTCCAGTGACCTGACCCGCACCATCGAGGCATCCCGTGAACACGAGAACCTGATCGGCGCGCTGGTGCGCTCGACGGCGGTGATCGAGTTCGACCTCGCTGGCAACGTGTTGTCGGCCAACGACCGCTTCCTCAACGGCATGGGTTACAGCCTCGCGCAGATCAAAGGCAAACATCACCGTCTCTTCTGTGAAGCGCAGGAGCACACCAGTGCCGAGTATCAGGACTTCTGGCGTCGCCTGAATTCCGGGGAATTCGTGGCCGGCCGCTTCAAACGCATCGACAGCCACGGGCGTACGGTCTGGCTGGAGGCGTCCTACAACCCGGTGGTCGACGCCAATAACAAACTCTACAAAGTGGTGAAGTTCGCCACGGTGATTACCGATCAGGTCAATCAGGAGCTGGCCGTCGCTGAAGCGGCGAACATTGCCTACGGCACCTCGCAGCAAACCGATCAAAGCGCCCAGCGCGGCACGGCAGTAGTGACGCAAGCGGTGAACGTGATGCGCGACCTGGCCAAGCACATGCAAACGGCCGGTGAGGGCATCGAGGCTTTGAACGAGCAGTCGCTGGTGATTGGCACCATCGTCAAAACCATCAGCGGCATCGCCGAACAGACCAACCTGCTGGCACTCAACGCGGCGATCGAAGCGGCCCGTGCCGGTGAGCAGGGTCGTGGTTTTGCCGTGGTCGCGGACGAGGTCCGGCAATTGGCTTCGCGCACCAGTCAGGCCACCGATGAAATTGTCCTGGTGGTGCGTCAGAACCAGGACATGGCGCGTAATGCGGTGTCGCTGATGACCGACGGCAAAACTCAGGCAGAGCAGGGGCTGGCGCTGGCGGCAGAGGCGGGCACGGTTATTGTCGAGATTCAGGACGGCGCGCAGAAAGTGGTGAACGCGGTCGGGCAGTTTGCCAACCAGCTAACGACTTGATGCCTGCGAACCGGGCGGATATCGCTACAATCGGCTCTTTTCCCAGGAGCAGATCCCATGAGCGCTTCCCATCGCCGCCCGGTTCCCTTGTCCAAGGCTTATCGCCTGCTCAACCATGGGCCGACCGTGCTGGTCAGTGCGGCCCATGACGGGCAGCGCAACATCATGGCGGCGGCCTGGGCCATGCCACTGGATTTCGAACCGCCGAAAATTGCCGTGGTGCTGGACAAGTCCACCTGGACCCGGCACCTGCTGGAAGCGTCGGGCACATTCGTGTTGAACGTACCTTGCGCTGCCCAGGCCGATATCGCGCAAACCGTCGGCTCGACCTCGGGCCTGGAGCTGACTCAAGGCCAGGGCCGGGACAAGTTCCAGACCTATGGCTTGCAGACCTTCAGCGGCGAGTTGATCGATGCGCCGATGCTCGAAGGTTGCGTGGCCTGGCTCGAATGCCGGTTGCTGCCGGAACCGAACAACCACCAACAATACGATCTGTTCCTGGCCGAAGTGATTGCGGCCCAGGCGGACGAGCGCGTGTTCAGCGACGGTCGCTGGCACTTCGAGGGGCACGATGCGTTACGCACCTTGCACCACGTGGCGGGCGGGCATTTCCTGACCATCGGTGATCCGGTGGACGGCAAAGCCTTGCAGCCGTAAGACTTCAGACCCAGAGGTCATTCTCCGCCGTGCGCTCGCCACCCTTGTCGCCGGTGTTCAACACGCCCCGGGGTTCGATCAGCAGGAGTTTCACCTCTTGCTCGGCGAACGGCTTGTGCTCGATGCCCTTGGACACCACGTACATTTCGCCGGCGTTCACCAGCACGTGACCATCACGAAAATCGATGCGCAACTGGCCTTCGAGCACGATGAAGGCTTCGTCGGTATCGAGGTGGTCGTGCCAGATGAAATCCCCCAGCAGTTTCACCACCTTGAACTGGTAGTCGTTCATTTCGGCAATGACGCGCGGTGTCCAGTGCGAGTCGATTCGTGAGATTTTTTCGGCGAAGTTCAGGCTTTCGTAAGCTTTCATGAAGCAGCTCTCGTGGTTGATCGTAGAACCACGGTAACCAGCGCAACGGCGCGCTTCTTGTACGATTGTGCGTGGCTCAGCGCCGGTGCATTTTCATCCAGCGCGCCGGTGACAAGCCGTAGGTTTTGCTGAACTGGCGGGTCATGTGGCTCTGATCGGTGAAGCCGGCGATCAGCGCGGCACTGACCAGCGACTGGCCCTGAATCAGCAGCGAACGGACCAGGTCCAGGCGACGCATGGTCAGGTATCGATAAGGGCTGGTGCCGAACAACAGGCGAAAATCCCGTGACAGGCTCCAGCGATCCCGACCACTGTGGTGCGCCAGTTCATCCAGGGTCACGGTGCGATCCAGGGCGCTGTGCATGTACTCGCGCGCGCGTTCCGCTGCCACATAGTCGAAGCTTGGGCGCTTGGTGGTCACTCCGCCGACAGTGTTCAAGGCTTGCGCCAGATCGAACAGCGCGTCCTGTTCTTCCAGCGGTTCGAGCGGGCAATCGAGACTGCGCAGCAGCACTTGGGTGGCGGCGAACAGGCGTGGGTCGGTCGACAACCCGTTCTTGATGAACGGCAACGGCTGACCGCCGAGCATCTGCTGGATCAGCGCCGGTTCGATGTACATCATCCGGTAGTGGAACCCGCTCTCGGTCCCAGCCTCGCCATCGTGGACTTCGTCCGGGTGCAGCACCATCGTCCCGCCGGGCAGGCTGTGGCGCCAGGCGCCGCGATACTGATAACTCTGCACGCCGGCCAGGGTGTGACCGATGGCGTAGGTGTCGTGGCGGTGCAAGTCGTAGCCGTGACCGGCAAAAAACGCTTCGAAACGCTGCAGGCCGGAAACGTCGGGTGCGCGGTGGAACCAGTCATTGCGAGGCGGGTGTCGGGCCATGGTGATCGTTATCTTGAGCTTGATGCAGAACACGTTAGCTCAGTGACCGGTCGTCTGTCTGCTGGCGGATGGAAGGTCTCGCGTGAGTAGAAAACCGAGGGCAAATGTTGCAATGTGTTGCGCATCCTCTGCAGCCAAGAAGGCGACCCCCATTATGGAAATATCCCACCTGAGCTACGCCGCTCCGTTGTTGTCGCTGGCGTTGTTGTGGACGGTTGCGGTGGTGACGCCGGGGCCGAACTTCTTCAACATCGCGCAATTGGCAGCCAGTCAATCCAAACGTCACGGCGTGGTGGCTGCGCTGGGCGTGGCCACCGGCACGGTGCTCTGGGGGCTGGCGGGCGGGTTGGGTATCAAGTCGCTGTTCAGCGCGGCGCCGACGCTTTACCTGAGTTTCAAGATTGCCGGTGGTTGTTACCTGATCTATCTCGGCTTGAAGCAGTTCAAGCGCAAACCGCCGGTTGCTGCGGGCGACAGCCGCTTGCTTGACGGCGCGGGGCGCACATTGTGGTCGGTGTATGGCCAGGGTTTTCTGGGCAACATGACCAACCCAAAATCCGCACTGTTCGTGGCGACGATCTTCGCGACCGCCATGCCCGCGACGGTGCCCCCGACATTGCTGGCGCTGGCCGTAATGACCATGGCGACGTTGTCGTTCAGTTGGTATTGCAGCGTGGCACTGGTTTTCTCCAGCCGTCGGATGGCGCGGGTGTACGACCGTTCGCGCCAATGGCTGGATCGCTTTGCCGGCAGTTGCTACCTGTTGTTCGGTGCGCATCTGGTGGCCAGTCGCTGAGGAGTTCTGAATGAGCAAACTGCGGGTAGGCATTATTTTTGGCGGCCGTTCGGCGGAGCACGAAGTGTCGCTGCAATCGGCGAAAAACATCGTCGACGCACTGGATCGTTCGCGCTTCGATCCGGTGTTGATCGGTATCGACAAGCAGGGTCATTGGCACTTGAACGACCCGTCGAATTTCCTGCTCAACCAGGAAAACCCGGCGCTGATCGCCCTCAACCAATCCAACCGCGAACTGGCCGTGGTGCCGGGCAAAACCCGTCAGCAATTGGTGGAGACTTCCAGTCAGGAGCTGTTGGGCCACGTTGATGTGATCTTCCCGATCGTCCACGGCACGCTGGGTGAAGACGGTTGCCTGCAAGGGTTGCTGCGCATGGCCGATCTGCCGTTTGTCGGCTCCGATGTGCTGGGCTCGGCGGTGTGCATGGACAAGGACATCAGCAAACGCCTGCTGCGCGATGCCGGGTTGGCGGTGACGCCGTTCGTGACCCTGACCCGCGCAACCGCCAAGCGCACCGGGTTCGCCGAGGTCCGGGGCAAACTCGGGCTGCCGCTGTTCGTCAAACCGGCGAATCAGGGCTCTTCGGTGGGTGTGAGCAAGGTCAACGATGAGGCCGAGTACACGGCAGCGGTCGAACTGGCCCTCGGTTTCGATGAGAAAGTGCTGGTCGAATCCGCCGTCAGCGGTCGCGAGATCGAATGCGCGGTGCTCGGCAACGAAGACGCTATTGCCAGTGGCTGTGGCGAAATCGTCGTGCGCAGCGGGTTTTATTCCTACGACAGCAAGTACATCGACGCACAGGCCGCGCAAGTGGTGGTTCCGGCTGACATCAGTACCGAAGCCAGCGAACGCATTCGGGCCCTGGCCGTCGAGGCGTTTCAGGTACTGGGCTGCTCCGGGCTGGCGCGGGTCGATGTGTTCCTGACGGAGAGCGGTGAAGTGCTGATCAACGAGATCAACTCGCTGCCCGGTTTCACCCGCATCAGCATGTACCCCAAGCTGTGGCAGGCCACGGGCATGACGTACAGCGAGCTGGTCAGTCGTCTGATCGAGCTGGCGCTGGAGAAGCACAAGGCACGGCAGGTGTTGAAGATTTCTCGTTAGTTTGCGTGCGATTGTTCAGGCTCAGCCTCTCAAACGACGTATTTCCCTGTAGGAGCTGGCTTGCCAGCGAAGATCGTCAACGATAACGCGTGCTATCTGAATGACCGCGTTCTCCAGACGTTTTTCGCGAGCAAGCTCGCTCCTGCAACGGATTCAGGAGCATCCGGCTTTCAGCATTGCGCAGGACTCAATCCCCCAACGCTTCCCCCTCCCGACGCGGATCCGCTCCACCCGCCAGCGAAACCTTACCCTGTGCATCCCTGACCCGGAGAATCGCCTGCGTCCCGCTGGTCATGTCTATCTCGCTCACGTTGTGCCCCTTGTCCTTCAGCGCCTGAATCAGCTCAGCGCTGAACTGCCCGCGTTCCAGTTCGGTCGGGCCGTTGCGGCTGCCGAAGTTGGGCAGGTTGATGGCGGTTTGCGGGTCAAGGTTCCAGTCGAGCAGGCCCAGGGTAGATTTGGCCACGTACTCGATGATTTGCGAGCCGCCGGGAGAACCGATGGTGGCGAGGAATTCGCCGCTCTGGCGGTCGAAGATCAGGGTCGGCGCCATGGAGGAGCGCGGGCGTTTGCCGGGTTCGACGCGGTTGGCGACCTTTTGCCCGTTTTCTTCGGGGATGAACGAGAAGTCGGTCATCTGGTTGTTGAGCAGAAAGCCCTGGACCATCAGGTGTGAGCCGAACGCGGATTCGACCGTGGTGGTCATCGACACTGCACCGCCCTGGTCATCGACCGCCACCACCTGAGAGGTGGAAATGCGCAGTGGCGAGCGGTCCGGCGCGTAGGCGACCTGAATGCCCGGCGGCGTGCCGGGTTTGGCCGTGCCCATGCTGCGATCACCGATCAGAGTGGCGCGGCTGGCCAGATAGGTCGGGTCCACCAGGCCTTTGACCGGGACGGGCACGAAGTCGCTGTCGGCGACGTACTGTGCACGATCGGCGTAGGCGAGGCGCTCGGCTTCGGAGATCAGGTGCACGGCTTCAGGGGCCGGTTCGATGCCGGCGGGTTGGGTGCTTTTGACTGGCTTCAGTGGCGCCAGGGCATAACGCGGGTCGCGGGCTTCCAGCGCCTGCAAGGTGCCGAGAATCTGCGCCACGGCGATTCCGCCCGACGACGGTGGCGGCATGCCGCAGACCTGCCAGCGTTTGTAATCGGTGCACAGCGGCGCGCGTTCCTTGGCGGTGTAACCGTTGAGGTCGTTCAGCGACAGCGTGCCGGGGTTGGCGTGGCCCTGAACCTTGGCGACGATTTCCTGCGCGATGGGGCCTTTGTACAGCGCATCGGGACCTTCCTTGGCGATGCGTTTGAATACGGCGGCCAGTGCCGGATTTTTCAGTGAGGTGCCGACGGCTTTCGGGCTGCCATCCGCATTCAGGAAGTACGCCATCATGTCCGGCGAGCGTTGCATGGACGAATCCGAAGCAATCAACTGATGCAGGCGCGGCGAGATGGCGAAGCCTTGTTCCGCGAGTTTGATCGCCGGCTCGAACAGCTGCGCCCAGGGCAGGCGACCGTGTTTTTGATGGGCCAGTTCCAGCGCCCGCAACACGCCCGGTGTGCCGACCGAACGACCGCCAATCTGCGCCTGAGTGAACGGCATCGGTTTGCCATCGGCCTGCAGGAACAGCTTCTCGGTGGCGCCGGCCGGTGCGGTTTCGCGACCGTCGTACGTGCGCACGGCTTTGCCATCCCACAACACAATCAACGCGCCACCACCGATCCCCGACGATTGCGGCTCGACCAGCGTCAGCACTGCTTGCATCGCAATTGCCGCATCAATCGCTGAACCACCCTGACGCAGCATCGCCCGTCCGGCTTCGGCGGCGAGTGGGTTGGCTGCTGCTGCCATGTGTTTCGAGGCGTGGCGGGTTTGCAGGTCGGTGCGATAGCCCGAGGCGGTTTCCGGTGCGACCGGTAAGGTCGAGGAGGGCGGGGCACTGCACGCCGCGAGGATTAATGCACTGGCAGTCAGCGAAAGGGCTGACAGGCGATAGCGGCTCAAATGAAGGGTTGAGAACACGCGGGGCACTCCGTCCGTGGGAAAAGTTCAGGGGACTTTATCGGCCGACAGGAAGCGACGCAAACCACAGGACGTTTTGTCCTTCATCCATTGACGGATTTTCTGTAGGGTCGAGGGCAACAGGCAGGCCAGAAAACAAACAAGAGGCAGACATGCAGACCGACTTTCCCACCCAGCCCGGTTATCGCACCCAGCGTGAACAGTTTCTGGCCGCAGCGACCACGGCCGGCGCGACGCTGACTGAGTACCCGCACCCGCTCAAAGGGCCGTTCGGTGAGCCGTTGAGCACCGATGTGGCGGTGCTCGGTGATCCGGGCGCCAAACGCTTGCTGATCGCGTTGAGCGGCACTCACGGGGTCGAAGGTTTCTATGGTTCGGGCTGTCAGATCAAATGGATGCAGGAGTTGGGCAAGCGTTCACTGCCGGCCGATGTCGCCGTGGTGTTCGTTCATCTGATCAATCCCTGGGGCACGGCGTGGCTGCGCCGGGTCAACGAAGACAACATCGACCTGAACCGCAATCACCTGAACTTTGAACATCCACTGCCGGACAACCGGGCCTACGCCGCGCTGCATGAAATCTATGCCTGCACTGAGTTGGCAGGCCCCGAGCGTGATCGCGCCGATGCGCTGCTCAACCAGCAGATCCACGATCACGGCTGGCCGGCGGTGATGTCGATTGTCGAGGGCGGCCAGCACAGTCATCCCGATGGTCTGTTTTATGGCGGGCGGGCACCGGCCTGGTCGAACCGTACGTTGCACCAGATCCTGCAAAAGCATGTCGCCCACGCCGAGGTAGCGATGTGCTTTGACCTGCACACCGGCGCCGGGGAGTACGGCCATCCGATGTTGCTGACCATCACCGAGTCGGCTTACCCGGCGTTGCCAGAGGCGCAGGCCATTTACGGGCCATGGCTCTACACGCTGCTGACCGGTGCCGATACGCTGAGCGAAACCGGCGTGGCCGCGACGGCAACCGGCTACACCTCGCAGGCGCTGATCGATGCATTGCCGCAGGTGCGCCTGATGCCCTTCGTGATTGAGTGCGGGACGTATCCGGGGGCCGAGGTTCATCGTCATCTGCGTGACGATCATTGGCTGCATCTGCACGGCAATCCCGGCGATGCCGTGGGGCGCGAGATCAAACTGAATCTGCTGGAACAGTTCTATCCTGCCGACAGCGACTGGCAGGCGATGGTCTGGTTGCGTACGTGGCAGATATGGGAGCGGGGGTTGTCGGCGCTGGCGGCGATGCGTTCGTGACAGGCGTTGTGGTCCGGCTGAGGGTTTGTATTGCCTGTCAGGACGCCATCGCCGGCAAGCCGGCTCCTACAGGTTTTGTGTCGGGTAAAGAGTTCGCGCACGACACATGCCCGTGTATGTGTTGGCCAAAGAATCCGTGCACTTTTCTCCGGGCATAAAAAAACGGCCTACCTTTCGGTAAGCCGTTTTTAGTACTTGGTGGCTACACAGGGACTTGAACCCCGGACCCCAGCATTATGAATGCTATGCTCTAACCAACTGAGCTATGTAGCCAAGTGGCGCGCATTATTCACCGGTAATGCAGATGCGTCAAGCGTAAATCTAAAATATTTCTCTACGCTTTCAACCGCTTATCCTCCAGAGCCGAAAAACCGGACCGGGGGAGGGCGTCAACCGAGCTGGAATCTCCCGGTATTGGCACTCAGGGCCTTGCTGCCCTGGCTCAAGGTGTCCGCCGCCAGGTTCACCGCCCGCGCGCCTTCGAGCAAGCGGACAGCCGCCTGATCGACCTGCTGGATGTTGCCGCTGACTTCGTCGGCAGTGGTTGCTTGCTCGTCGACCGCCGTGGCAATTTGCGCCAACGTGTCGGTGACGCTCTGCACGGCACTGGCGATTTCCCCCAGTCGTTCGCCGAGGCCAGTGACTGCTTGCGCATCGGATTGCGCCTGGCCGCAGGCGGCTTCCATCAGGCTCACGGCTTCGTTCACCGTGTTGCGCAGGCTGTCGACGGTGCCGGCGATCTGCGCAGTGGACGATTGGGTGCGCTGCGAGAGGCTGCGCACTTCATCGGCCACCACCGCAAAGCCACGGCCCTGCTCACCGGCACGCGCGGCCTCGATCGCCGCGTTGAGCGCCAACAAGTTGGTCTGCTCGGCGACACCGCGAATGGTGTCGACCACCAACTGAATCTGCTGCCCTTGTTCGCTGACCCGTCCGAGTGCGGCCGCCGTGTCGTTCAAACGCTGGTTGAGCTGCTGGATGCTCGCCGTTGTGCGCTGGCTGTCACGGCTGCTGTCTGCGGCGATGCGCTGGGTATGCTGAGCGCTGCCGGAGGCCTGTTCGCAACTCTGGGCAACCCCTTGGGAAGTGGCGGCCAATTGCGTTGCCGCTGCCGCAATCTGGCTGATCTGCAATTGCTGCGCCTCGACCTCGCCCAAGGCGCCACTGGAATGGTGATTGAGCGTGCGCACCGCGTTACTCAGCTGCAAAGTTTCGTGATCGACCCCCAACAGACTATTGCGCAGTTGCACCACCGCAACGTTGAGCGCGGTGCTGATCGCCGCCAGTTCGTCGCGGCCTTCAACCGGCACTTGCAGGCTCAGATTGCCGTCGCGCAAGGCTTCGGCCAGCAGCGTGATGCCGCTGGCGCTGCGGCGAATCGAAGCCTGCAAGCAGATGAACAGGTACAGCGCGGCCAGCAGCAGGCAGCCAAAGATCACGGCCACCAGAATGAACTGGCGGATCGCCGAGCCATGGTAGTAATCCAGACGCTGATCCAGCGAGACCAACGACTGCTGACGCAGCGAGGCGAGGTCGGTGAGCAGGCTGTCCAGGCTGCGTTCGAACTCCTCGGGTTTGAGTTTGATGCTGCCGCCAAACACGCCGTCATCGAGGACTTTCAGCTCGGCGTCGAGGTGTTTGAGGTTGTCATGGTATTGCCCGGCCCACGCCTGCAAGGCACTGGGCAGGCGCGCTTCCAGCAGGCCTGCGGTTTTGACAAGCTGCTCGCGGGCGTCGCCGATGCGGCTACGCAGGTCGCGCAATTGCAGGCGGCTTTGCAGGGTGAATTGCCCGGACACCACCGACGCCTGGCCGACGCTGGCCAGACGGCCGACGCGCTCGATCAGGTCCGGCGCGTGTTGCGTCGAGATCTGCGTCAGCAGGTAGGTTTCCAGCCACGGTGCGAGGGTCAGGCGATTGTCCATGGCGATCTGCTCGCGCAGGGCCTGCAGGGCACTCAAGGCGTTGGTGAAACGGTCGTAACCGTCCGGCCACCAGCCGACGCTGCTCAGGCTTTTCGAGTCGAGGCCGTTGAGCGCGGTTTGCAGCGCTTGGTAGCGAGTGAGGGTTTCGCCCTCGGCGCCTTCGGTTTGCAACGCGTTGCCAAGGTCCGTGGTGGCTTGCGCGACCGCCGGCTGAACGGCATCGAACGCCGCCATCGCGGCGAGGGTGGCCGGTGTCGGTTGGCGATTGGTCTCGGTGGCACGCCAGCGCGCGGCGCGGTCACGCTGGGCGGCGAGCAGGTTATCCAGCGCATCCAGCGCGAGCAGCTGCCTAACCCCGGCACGTTCGCCGGAAATCAGGTTCAGTTTGGCGCGATAGTCCTGGCCGATCATCAGCAGGCTACCCGCCAGTGGCAGGATAAACAGCAGAAACAACAACTGAAATTTACGGGCGAAGCCGAAACGCCCCAGCAACCCGATCCCCGGAGATAAAAAAGCCTGCATGCCCCATGACTCCTCTGGACACCACGCACCAATGGCGTGCGTCGAGGTCGTTGCGACCGCGACTCGTGCCCTTTTTAAAGGCCTCGAAAGTTCACCCTCACCAGCTCTGTAGGCCGACTCTGTAGCGAAACTTCCCATTCTCGGTGCCCTTTGTAAGGGCGCCGCGTTGAAGCGGATAACAAGGCAAGATTCAGACCATGGCGTTGCGCTATTACTTGCGGAAATTAGTTCGTTAGCTGGCTAAGGGGATGGCGCTGCTGCACTGAAAAATGGCACATTGACGCACCTGCCCGTGTGCACCCATCTGTTGTACGGAAACTCCCATGGCTATCAGCAATGCCCAGACCGGCGCGACGCCGGCATCCGCGACGTCACAAAGCAGCCCTCTGGTCATGCGCATCATCGGCGCCGTGGCGCTGGCGCATTTGATCAACGACCTGATTCAGTCGGTGCTGCCGTCGATCTACCCGATGCTCAAGGCCAACTACGGCCTGACCTTCACCCAGGTCGGCCTGATCACCCTGACCTTTCAACTGACGGCCTCGCTGTTGCAACCGTGGGTCGGTTACCACACCGATCGTCATCCCAAACCCTGGCTGCTTCCGGCCGGTACGGTGTGTACGTTGATTGGTATTTTGATGATGTCGGTGGTCGGCAGCTTTCCGATGATCCTGCTGGCGGCAGGGCTGATCGGTATTGGTTCCTCGACCTTTCACCCGGAAGCCTCCCGTGTGGCGCGACTGGCTTCGGGCGGGCGCTTCGGTCTGGCGCAATCGACGTTCCAGGTGGGCGGTAACGCGGGTTCGGCCTTTGGCCCATTGCTGGCGGCGGCGATCATCATTCCGTTCGGCCAGGGCCATGTGGCGTGGTTCGGCTTGTTCGCGTTGTTTGCGCTGTTCGTGCTCTACCGGATCAGCCGTTGGTACGCCAATCACTTGAACCTGTTCAAGCTCAAGCAAGGTCAGGCGGCCACTCATGGCTTGTCGAAGGGCAGGGTCACCAGTGCGCTGGTGGTGCTGGGGCTGCTGGTGTTCTCCAAGTATTTCTACATGGCCAGTCTGACCAGTTACTTCACCTTTTACCTGATCGAGAAATTCGACCTCTCGGTGGCCAGTTCGCAGCTGCATCTGTTCCTGTTTCTGGGGGCGGTGGCGGCGGGGACTTTCTTCGGCGGGCCGATTGGCGACAAGATCGGGCGTAAGGCGGTGATCTGGTTTTCGATCCTTGGGGTTGCGCCGTTCACCCTGATCCTGCCGCATGTTGATTTGTTCTGGACCAGCATTCTGAGCGTGGTGATTGGCTTCATCCTGGCCTCGGCATTCTCGGCCATTGTGGTTTATGCACAGGAATTGGTGCCGGGTAATGTCGGGATGATTGCCGGGGTGTTCTTCGGGCTGATGTTCGGTTTCGGCGGGATTGGCGCGGCGTTGCTGGGGCATCTGGCGGACGTGCACGGCATCGAATACGTGTACTTCCTGTGCTCGTTCCTGCCGTTGTTGGGCGTGTTGGCGATCTTCCTGCCAAGAACCAAAAAGGCCTGACCCCACACCAATCCAATGTAGGAGCCGGCTTGCTGGCGATGAACGATCACGCGGACTGGCTGGTTAACCGCGGTGTCTGGATCGTCGGAACGCCGCCCGCAGCAAGCCGGCTCCTACAGGATTGCGGTGAACGAGATTTCAGGCACAAAAAAGCCGCGTATCAAACGCGGCTTTTTCTTGGGCGGGTGCTTCGTCCTGAAAACTTAGACGTTGAAACGGAAGTGCATCACGTCGCCGTCTTTCACGATGTAGTCCTTGCCTTCCAGACGCCATTTACCGGCTTCTTTGGTGCCGGCTTCGCCCTTGTACTGGATGAAGTCGTCGTAGGCGATGACTTCGGCGCGGATGAAGCCTTTTTCGAAGTCGGTGTGGATCACGCCAGCGGCTTGCGGTGCGGTGGCACCAACGCGGACGGTCCAGGCGCGGACTTCTTCGACACCGGCGGTGAAGTAGGTCTGCAGGTGCAGCATTTCGTAGCCGGCGCGGATCACGCGGTTCAGGCCAGGCTCTTCGAGGCCAAGGGCTTCGAGGAACATGTCTTTCTCTTCGCCGTCATCCAGTTCGGCGATTTCCGCTTCGATCTTGTTGCACACCGGAACAACCACGGCGCCTTCTTCTTCGGCGATGGCGCGGACCACGTCCAGGTGCGGGTTGTTTTCGAAACCGTCTTCAGCGACGTTAGCGATGTACATGACCGGTTTGGTGGTCAGCAGGTGGAAGCCCTTGATCACTGCTTTCTCGTCGGTGCCCATGCTCTTCATCAGGCTGCGTGCCGGCTTGCCTTCGGTGAAGTGAGCGATCAGTTGCTCCAGCAGGCCTTTCTGGACCACTGCGTCCTTGTCACCGCCCTTGGCGTTGCGTGCGACTTTCTGCAGTTGCTTCTCGCAGCTGTCGAGGTCGGCGAAGATCAGTTCCAGGTCAATGATTTCGATGTCGCGTTTCGGGTCGACGCTGTTGGAGACGTGAATCACGTTCTCGTCTTCGAAGCAGCGGACTACGTGGGCGATGGCATCGGTTTCACGGATGTTGGCCAGGAACTTGTTGCCCAGGCCTTCACCTTTCGAGGCGCCGGCAACGAGGCCCGCGATGTCGACGAATTCCATGGTGGTCGGCAGGATGCGCTTTGGTTTGACGATGGCCGCCAAGGCGTCCAGACGCGGATCCGGCATCGGCACGATACCGCTGTTCGGCTCGATGGTGCAGAAGGGGAAGTTCTCGGCCGCGATCCCGGATTTGGTCAGGGCGTTGAACAGGGTGGACTTACCGACGTTAGGCAGGCCGACGATGCCGCAATTGAATCCCATGGTGTTTTCCCCGAGGAGTAGAGTCAGGCCTTCTGGCTGTGCAGGTTTTTCATCGCGCGGTTCCATTCCCCGGCGAGGATATCCGGCAGCACGCCGAGGGCAAAGTCGATGCTGGCATCGAGTTTTTCCTGTTCGGCGCGTGGCGCACGACCCAGGACGAAATTTGAAACCATACTGGCTACGCCCGGATGGCCAATGCCAAGCCGCAAGCGGTAGAAGGTATTCTGATTGCCCAGTTGCGCGATGATGTCGCGCAACCCGTTGTGACCGCCATGGCCGCCGCCCTGTTTGAGTTTGGCTACGCCCGGTGGCAGGTCGAGTTCGTCATGCGCCACGAGGATTTCTTCAGGCTTGATGCGGAAGAAACCGGCGAGTGCCGCCACGGCCTGGCCGCTGCGGTTCATGTACGTGGTGGGAATCAGCAGGCGAACATCCTGACCCTGGTGCGAATAGCGCCCGGTCAGGCCGAAATATTTGCGGTCCGCCACAAGGTTGACGCCTTGTGCGTTCGCGATGCGCTCAACAAAAAGGGCCCCTGCGTTATGCCGGGTCTGTTCGTATTCAGCGCCTGGATTTCCCAGGCCAACGATCAGTTTGATGGCAGTCACGATAGGGGCCCTTCTTTGGAGTGGTGGATAACATCGCCGCAATCCGGGTGTGCGGCGAAAGTGGACGACAAGTGCTCATTTACCATTATGTAAACTCCGCGTTCTCGCCCGCTTTCTCGCTACGTTCCAGTCCGCGATGTTACCGGGTCACTCCGGCATCACAGAGTGAATTACTCTGCAGCGCCTTCAGCAGCTTCTGGAGCAACACGTGGAGCGTGGACGTTGGCAACAGCCTTGTCATCGCCGTGTGCCAGAGCAACAAACTCAACGCCTTTAGGGGCTTTGAGGTCGGACAGGTGAATGATCGAACCGATTTCGGCGTTAGCCAGGTCGACTTCGATGAATTCAGGCAGGTCTTTTGGCAGGCAGGTCACTTCGATTTCAGCAACAACGTGCGAAATCTCGCCGCCTTTCTTCGCTGGTGCTTCTTCGTTGATGAAGTGCACTGGAACGATAGCGGTCAGCTTTTGGCCGGCAACTACGCGTACGAAGTCAGCGTGCATCACGTGGCCTTTGGCCGGGTGACGCTGCAGAGCTTTGATGATTACGTTTTGCTTGGTGCCACCAACGTTCAGCTCGATGATGTGGCTGTAAGCCGCTTCGTTTTCGAGCAGTTTGGCAACTTCTTTAGCCAGCATGCTGATGGATTCAGGGGCTTTTTCGCCACCGTAAACTACAGCTGGTACCAGGCTTGCGAGACGACGCAGGCGGCGGCTCGCACCTTTCCCCAGGTCGGAACGCACTTCAGCATTCAGAGTAAAATCGTTCATGTTGTATCTCCAAAATAACCACATTCGCCCCAGCGTTTGCGACCAGCGCTAAAGGCGATATGGGCAAAAAAGCCCCGCCCCGACAGGAATGCCGGGGCGGGGCGCTTTTCGTCAACGAGCTGTTCGAGAAGGGCAGGGCCCTTAACGGAACATCGCGCTGATCGATTCTTCATTGCTGATGCGGCGGACCGCTTCGGCAACAACCGGCGCGATATCCAGTTGACGGATACGCGAGCAGGCTTGAGCAGCTGCGGACAACGGGATGGTGTTAGTCACCACCAGTTCGTCCAGCATGGAATTTTCAATGTTTTCGATCGCCCGACCGGACAGCACAGGGTGTGTGCAGTAGGCGAAAACCTTGGCAGCGCCATGCTCTTTCAAAGCCTTTGCCGCGTGGCACAGAGTGCCGGCGGTATCGACCATGTCATCGACCAGAATACAGGTACGCCCTTCGACATCACCGATGATATGCATCACTTCAGAGTGATTGGCTTTCTCACGGCGTTTGTCGATGATCCCGAGATCCACGCCCAGGGATTTGGCAACAGCACGTGCACGCACGACGCCGCCAATGTCCGGGGACACGATCATCAGGTTTTCGAAGCGCTGATCTTCAATGTCATCCACCAGAACGGGGGAGCCGTAGATGTTATCTACCGGAATATCGAAGAAACCCTGGATTTGGTCAGCATGCAGATCAACCGTGAGAACACGGTCGATGCCGACTACGGTAAGCATGTCAGCAACGACTTTCGCGCTGATAGCCACACGTGCGGAACGCGGACGGCGATCCTGACGGGCATAACCAAAGTAAGGAATAACAGCAGTAATACGAGTAGCCGAGGAGCGGCGGAAGGCATCAGCCATCACTACCAGTTCCATCAGGTTATCGTTGGTCGGAGCGCAAGTCGGCTGAATAATGAAGACATCTTTACCGCGGACGTTTTCATTGATCTCGGCTGTAATCTCGCCGTCGGAAAACTTACCGACAGAGATGTCACCGAGAGGGATATGCAGCTGACGTACGACACGCCGAGCCAGATCGGGGTTAGCATTCCCCGTAAAGACCATCATCTTGGACACGCGCAGTACCTAGAGGCTGAGGGTAACCTGGATGAGTATAGAAAATGGCAGGGGCGGCTGGATTCGAACCAACGCATGGCAGGATCAAAACCTGCTGCCTTACCGCTTGGCGACGCCCCTGTATCTGTTGCAACGATTACCCAGTAATCGGTTCCTTTAGAGCAGACTTTGCAGCTTGCGATGCAACATCGAAACGTTGCTTCCCTTTGCTACAAACCCTGTAAGGGTCTCTGTAAGAAGGGCCGAGACTTTATCAGCTTCAGCTTTGCTTGGGAAGCCCCCAAACACACAACTTCCAGTTCCGGTGAGTTTTGCTTCGGTAAAATTACCTAACAAATTCAATGCGTTACGTACATCTGGATAACGCCTTGCTACCACCGGTAAGCAGTCATTTCGACTGTTTCCCTTGGGAACGGGGCGCACTTTAATGGGAGAAGAGTTACGTGTCAACAACGGATCTGAAAAAATTTCTGCTGTACTTACAGATACTTGCGGCACAAGCACGAGATACCACGGTTCTTCGGGGTCTACAGGGGTGAGTTTCTCTCCCACACCCTCGGCGAAAGCCGCGTGGCCACGCACGAAAACCGGGACGTCGGCGCCCAGCGTCAAGCCCAGTGCGGCCAGTCGATCCTCATCCCAACCCAGTTGCCAGAGGTGATTGAGCCCGAGCAAAGTCGTCGCGGCATTTGAACTGCCGCCACCGATGCCGCCGCCCATTGGCAGGATTTTTTCGATCCAGATGTCGATGCCGAGCGAACAACCGGATTGCTCCTGAAGTTTTTTCGCGGCTCGAACAATCAGATTGCTGTCGTGCGGTACGCCATCGAATTCAGTGTGCAGTTGAATCACACCGTCGTCGCGCACGGCGAAAGTGATTTCATCGCCGTAGTCGAGAAACTGAAAAATCGTCTGCAACTCGTGGTAACCGTCTTCACGGCGACCGAGGATGTGCAGCATCAGATTGAGTTTGGCCGGGGAGGGCAGCGTCAAGCGTGGGGTCGTCATGTTCATTGCCCCAGTTTGCGCGGTTGCCATTCCTTGATCACCAGCGTGACATCAAGGTCGGTGCCATGCAGTTTGATCCGCTCGGGCAGCCAAAAGCCGTTTTGCTCGGCGTAACTCAGGTATTCGACTTGCCAGCCATCCTGTTCCAGATTGGCCAGGCGGCTATCGGTGTCCAGGGTCAGGCGGCTCTTGCTGTCCGGCGCCGGGAGCCCGCGGACCCACCACGCCAGATGGGACACCGGCAACTTCCAGCCGAGCTGTTCTTCGAGCAGCACTTCCGGCGTCGGCGCTTCATAGCGCCCCTGATTGGCGACTTCCAGCGAAACCTTTCCGGGGTGTCCGGTCAGGCGTGCGGCGCCGCGACCCAGGGGGCCCGAAAGGCGAATGTCGTAATAGGACTGGCGCTGCAACCAGAACAGCGTGCCGCTGCCCGAGTCTTTTGGTGCGCGAATACCGATCTTGCCGTTGATCTGCCAGCCGTCGAGGCTGGTCAGTTGTTCTTTGTGAACGCGCCACAGGCCGGCGTCGCCCTGACCCTGTACCGATTCGCGGGCACCGAAGCCCGCGCAACCGGCGAGCAGGGCGATGAAACTGAAAACGATGAAGTGGCGCAAAAACATAAGCTTAAAGAGTCTCTGATCCGGTCAGGCGCTTGATGGTGCCGCGCAGGATTGGGCTGTCGGGTTGTTCCTTGAGGAACTTGCCCCAGATTTGTTTGGCTTCGCGTTGTTTGCCATTGGCCCACAGGACTTCGCCGAGGTGAGCGGCCACTTCCTGATCGGGAAAACGATCCAGTGCCTTGCGCAGCAGTTTTTCCGCTTCGTCGAGATTGCCCATGCGGAAATTCACCCAGCCGAGGCTGTCGAGTACCGCCGGGTCTTCCGGATTGATCTGGTGCGCCTGTTCGATCAGGGCCTTGGCTTCGGCATAACGCGTCGTGCGGTCGGACAAGGTGTAGCCGAGGGCGTTCAGCGCCATGGCGTTGTCCGGGTCGCGCTTGATGATCAGCCGCAGGTCTTTTTCCATCTGCGCCAGGTCATTGCGTTTTTCCGCCTGCATGGCCCGGGTGTACAGCAGATTCAGATCGTCCGGGTATTGCTGCAAGGCTTTATGCAGAACATTCCAGGCCTTGTCCCCCTGTTTATTGGCGGACAGGGTTTCGGCTTCGATCAGATACAGCTGAATCGCGTAATCGGGTTGTTCGTCACGCTCGGCCGCCAGGCGGCTTTGCGCTTCGGCGGTCTTGCCGTTGTTCATCAGAATATCGGCCTGACGCAACTGTGCCGGCAGGTAGTCGTTGCCCGGGCCGACCTTGGCGTATTCGATCAGGGCGCCCTGGGGATCGTTGCGCTCTTCAGCGATACGGCCGAGGTTCAGGTGTGCCGAGTCGACATGGCTTTCTCGGGCGATCAGGTCTTCCAGGTAGCCCTTGGCCTCGTCCCAGGCCTTGGCTTCCAGGCACACCAGCGCCAGGGAGTAACGCAATTCGTCGTCTTCGGGGTATTGCTGAACCAGGCTCGAAAACTCGACTTTGGCGTCGTCCATCCGGTCCTGTTCGACCAGCATGCGGGCATATGTCAGGCGCAGGCGTTTGTCGTCCGGGTACTTCTTGATGCTTTTTTGCAGCAGCGGCAACGCTTCATCACCACGATTGAGCGTTTGCAGCAGGCGTGCGCGCAGCAGAATCGGGGCTATTTCGCCGTCATCCGGCGGGTTGTCTTCCAGCAGCGTCAGTGCGCCTTTGCTGTCGCCGTCCTGTTGCATCAACAAGGCCTTGCCGAAAATCAGCTGGCTGTTGTTGGGGTGACGCTGCAACAAACGGTCAAAACTTTTCATCAGGCCGTTGCGGGTTTCCTGATCGGTATCCGCGGCGGACAGCGCAAGGAAGTCGAAATGCGTGTCGCCCTTGCCTTGAAGGACTTTCTCCATATAGGCCATGGAGTCGTCATAACGCCCGGCGCGCGCCAGTTGCACGGCCGCGGCCCGTTGCGCCTCGAGGTCGTCCGGGGCGTTTTTCGCCCAGATCAGCGCGGTATCCAGGGCAGCCTGATCGGCGCCCAGGTACTCGGCGATGCGAAACGCCCGTTCGGAGATGCCCGGATCCTGGGTGTTGATGGCCTGGGTCACGTAGTTGTCCAGCGCAATGTCGAAACGATTGCGTTGGCCAGCCAGTTCGGCGCTCAACAGGCTGAAGATGGTTTCTTCGCTGAACGAGCTGTAGACCTTGGGCTTTTCAGGGGCCGGAGTGCTGTCTTCGACCGGCGACGTACCGTCCGACGAAACGGGTGCCAAGGCCTGGCAGCCGCTGAGGAAGACAAAAGCGAGGAGCAACGCGGAAGATCTATTCATATAGGAAGAGGACGACTAACCTGCGGTCAGATCATCATGACACAAGCCTTCGGCCAAACATAACCGGCCGGGCATTTTCCCTGAAGCACGCGACAAACCCCTGTAGGAGCCGGCTTGCTGGCGATGGTCGTGAACGATGGCGCATTTATTCTGGAATGAATGCGGCGCCTGCAGGTCCATCGCCAGCAAGCCGGCTCCTACAGGAGCATGTTAATTTTGTGTAAACGAGAAATGTTCGCAAAGCCGGGCATCGGCTACCAGGTCAATAGAGATCGAGTAGTTGTTCTGAATCTGTCGAAGTAGGACAATTGCCGGCTTCACGTCACCATCAGCGACCTTGAATGGCCTTCCTTGCACTCGGTATTAACCACAAGACTGCTTCAGTAGACGTCCGCGAGCGCGTGGCCTTTACCCCTGAGCAGCTGGTGGAGGCCTTGCAGCAGCTCTGCCGACTCACCGACAGCCGCGAAGCTGCGATCCTCTCCACCTGCAATCGCAGTGAACTCTATATAGAACAGGATCACCTTTCGGCGGACATCGTGCTGCGCTGGCTGGCCGATTATCACCATCTGAGCCTCGACGAGCTGCGCGCGAGCGCTTATGTGCACGAAGATGATGCGGCAGTTCGTCACATGATGCGGGTCGCCTCCGGGCTCGATTCGCTGGTGCTGGGCGAACCGCAGATCCTCGGCCAGATGAAATCCTGCTACGCCGTGGCCCGCGAGGCCGGCACCATCGGTCCGCTGCTCGGGCGTTTGTTCCAGGCCACGTTCAATGCGGCCAAACAAGTGCGCACCGACACCGCCATCGGCGAAAACCCGGTGTCCGTGGCGTTTGCCGCAGTCAGCCTGGCGAAACAGATTTTCAGCGACCTGCAACGCAGCCAGGCCTTGCTGATCGGTGCCGGCGAGACCATCACCCTGGTCGCCCGCCATCTGCATGAACTGGGGGTAAAACGCATCGTCGTCGCCAACCGCACCCTGGAGCGCGCAAGCATTCTGGCCGAGCAGTTTGGCGCCCATGCCGTGTTGCTCTCGGACATTCCGGCCGAACTGGTGCGCAGCGACATCGTCATCAGTTCCACCGCCAGCCAGTTGCCGATCCTCGGTAAAGGCGCGGTGGAAAGTGCCTTGAAACTGCGCAAGCACAAACCGATCTTCATGGTGGACATCGCCGTACCGCGCGATATCGAGCCTGAAGTCGGCGAATTGGACGACGTTTACCTTTATAGCGTCGACGATCTCCACGAAGTGGTCGCCGAAAACCTCAAGAGCCGTCAAGGCGCTGCGCAAGCGGCGGAAGAGATGGTTTCGGTCGGCGCCGAAGATTTCATGATCCGTCTGCGTGAACTGGCAGCGGTGGATGTACTCAAGGCCTATCGCCAACAAAGCGAGCGCCTGCGTGACGAAGAATTGCAGAAGGCCCAACGCATGCTGGCCAACGGCAGCAGCGCCGAGGACGTGCTGGTGCAACTGGCGCGTGGCTTGACCAACAAACTCTTGCACGCCCCGAGCGTGCAGTTGAAAAAGCTCTCAGCCGAAGGTCGCCTCGACGCACTGGCCATGGCCCAGGAACTCTTTGCCCTCGGTGAGGGCTCATCGGATAGCTTTTCGGATAAAAAACCGCAATGAAAGCGTCACTGCTCAATAAGCTGGACATCCTCCAGGACCGTTTCGAGGAATTGACCGCCTTGCTTGGCGACGGCGAGGTCATTTCCGACCAGACCAAATTCCGCGCCTATTCCAAGGAATACGCGGAAGTCGAGCCGATTGTCGACGCCTATAAACAGTTGCTCAAAGTACAGAGCGACCTCGAAGGCGCCCAGGCACTGCTCAAGGACAACGACCCGGACATGCGTGAAATGGCTGTGGAAGAAGTCCGCGAAGCCAAAGAGCAATTGATCGAGATCGAAGCCAGCCTGCAACGCATGCTGCTGCCCAAGGACCCGAACGACGGGCGCAACGTGTTCCTTGAAATCCGCGCCGGCACCGGCGGTGACGAGGCGGCGATCTTCTCCGGCGACCTGTTCCGCATGTATTCGCGTTACGCCGAGCGTCGCGGCTGGCGTGTGGAAATCCTCTCGGAAAACGAGGGCGAGCATGGCGGCTATAAAGAAGTCATCGCCCGCGTCGAAGGCGACAACGTCTACGGCAAGCTGAAATTCGAATCCGGCGCGCACCGCGTGCAACGGGTTCCGGCCACTGAATCCCAAGGGCGTATCCACACTTCGGCGTGCACCGTGGCGGTATTGCCCGAGCCGGATGAGCAGGAAGCGATCGAGATCAATCCGGCGGACCTGCGGATCGATACCTACCGTTCTTCCGGTGCCGGTGGCCAGCACGTCAACAAGACGGACTCAGCGATCCGCATCACGCACTTGCCGTCCGGTATCGTCGTCGAGTGCCAGGAAGAACGTTCCCAGCACAAGAACCGCGCCCGGGCGATGTCCTGGCTGTCGGCCAAGCTCAATGATCAGCAGACCAGCGCAGCGGCGAATGCCATCGCCAGCGAGCGTAAGTTGCTGGTCGGTTCGGGTGATCGCTCCGAGCGCATCCGCACCTATAACTTTGCCCAGGGCCGGGTCACCGACCACCGGGTCAACCTGACGCTGTATTCCCTCGACGAAATTCTCGCGGGCGGTGTCGATGCGGTGATCGAACCGTTGCTGGCCGAGTACCAGGCCGACCAATTGGCAGCGATAGGTGACTAAATGACGATCATTGCCAGTTTGTTGCGCGCCGCTGATTTACCCGACTCGCCGACGGCGCGTCTGGATGCCGAATTGCTGCTGGCGGCGGCGTTGGGCAAGTCCCGCAGTTTTCTGCACACCTGGCCGGAGCGCATCGTTCCGAGCGACGCCGCGCTGAAGTTTGCCGAGTACCTGCAACGCCGTCGTGGCGGTGAGCCGGTGGCTTACATTCTGGGCCAGCAAGGTTTCTGGAAGCTGGATCTGGAAGTTGCACCGCACACCTTGATCCCGCGCCCGGACACCGAATTGCTGGTGGAAGCCGCGCTGGAATTGTTGCCCGCTACGCCCGCGAAGGTCCTCGATCTCGGCACCGGCAGCGGCGCCATTGCGTTGGCCCTGGCCAGCGAGCGTCCGGCGTGGAGCGTCACCGCTGTGGATCGTGTACTCGAAGCCGTGGCTTTGGCCGAGCGCAATCGTCAGCGTTTGCACCTGAACAACGCCACCGTGCTGAGCAGTCATTGGTTCAGCGCCCTGGAAGGTCAGCGTTTCCAGCTGATCATCAGCAACCCGCCGTACATTGCATCCGCCGATCCGCATCTGGTGGAAGGCGATGTGCGCTTCGAACCGGCCAGTGCCTTGGTGGCTGGAGTCGACGGGCTCGACGATCTGCGTTTGATCGTCGCCCAGGCCCCGGATTATCTGGAAGCGAGCGGCTGGCTGATGCTCGAACACGGTTATGATCAAGCCGAAGCCGTGCGCGATTTGTTGCAGACCCGCGGCTTTGAAGAAGTCCACAGCCGCACCGATCTGGGCGGTCACCAACGGATCAGCCTGGGGCGCCTGCCGTGCTGAATGATCAGGAATTGTTGCGCTACAGTCGGCAGATTCTGTTGCAGCACGTCGACATCGACGGCCAGTTGCGATTGAAAGAAAGCCGCGTGTTGATCATCGGTCTCGGCGGCCTCGGTTCGCCGGTTGCGCTGTATCTCGCCGCCGCGGGCGTCGGTGAGCTGCATCTGGCGGACTTCGACACCGTCGACCTGACCAACCTGCAACGCCAGATCATTCACGACACCGACAGCGTCGGCCAGACCAAGGTCGATTCGGCGATCCGCCGCCTGAGCGCGATCAACCCCGAGATCAAGCTGGTCGCCCATCGTGCCGCGCTGGACGAAGATTCCCTGGCCGCTGTGGTGGCCACAGTGGACCTGGTCCTCGACTGTTCCGACAATTTTTCCACCCGCGAAGCGGTCAACGCTGCGTGCGTGGCGGCCGGCAAGCCGTTGGTCAGCGGCGCGGCGATTCGACTTGAAGGGCAATTGTCGGTGTTCGACCCGCGCCGTCCGGACAGTCCGTGCTACCACTGTTTATACGGGCACGGCAGCGAAGCTGAATTGACGTGCAGTGAAGCGGGCGTCGTCGGTCCTTTGGTGGGACTGGTCGGCAGCCTTCAGGCACTGGAAGCCATGAAACTGCTGGCCGGTTTCGGCGAACCGCTGGTAGGGCGCCTGTTGTTGATCGATGCCTTGGGTTCGCGCTTCCGTGAATTGCGCGTCAAGCGTGATCCGGGCTGCAGCGTCTGTGGGCCGAAACATGCGTGAAGCGCCCATTGGCGTGTTCGACTCCGGGGTCGGTGGGCTGTCGGTGCTGGCCGAGGTCCAGCGTTTGCTGCCTAACGAGTCTCTGCTGTACGTCGCCGATTGCGGCAATATTCCCTACGGCGAGAAAACCCCGGAATTCATTCGCCATCGTTGCAGCGTGATGGCCGAATTTTTTCAGCAGCAAGGCGCCAAGGCCCTGGTGCTGGCCTGCAACACGGCGACGGTGGCCGGTGTTGCCGATTTGCGGCGCGACTTCCCCGAGTGGCCCATCGTCGGCATGGAGCCTGCGGTCAAACCGGCCGCCGCCGCGACCCGCAGCGGCGTGGTCGGTGTCCTCGCCACCACCGGCACCTTGCAGAGCGCCAAGTTCGCTGCGTTGCTCGACCGTTTCGCCACCGATGTGCAGGTGATCACTCAGCCGTGCCCGGGGCTGGTGGAGCTGATTGAAAACGGCGATCTGCACAGTCCCGCCCTGCGTGAGTTACTGGCCCGCTATGTCGGGCCGCTGCTCGCCGCAGGCTGCGACACGATTATTCTCGGCTGCACGCATTACCCCTTCCTAAAGCCGTTGCTTAAGCAGATGATCCCCGAGGACATCAGCCTGATCGATACCGGCGCCGCCGTCGCGCGACAACTTCAGCGGCTGTTGGCCGAGCGTGAATTGCTGGCTGAAGGTCCAGTTCGCGCAGCGCAATTCTGGACGAGTGCCGATCCGGAACATTTCAGAAATATCTTGCCGATACTGTGGAATACCGCTGGCGTTGTGCAAAGCTTCAATAGGTAGTTTGGGGAAATGGGTAATTGGGGTGAACTTCTGATTAAGCGTCGGCTTCTATTGCGGTAAGCAACAAAAAAACCATACGAAATCGTACGGAAAAGGATGTTTCTATGAAGCGACTATTCTGCTTGGCCGCGATTGCGGCCGCATTGATGGGGCAAAGTTTTACCGCACAGGCGGCAGGCGTGGAGTTCGGGGTCGGCCAGACCAGCGATTCGACCATGACCTATCGATTGGGCATGCAATTCGATTGGGACAAGAGCTGGTTGCAAAGTGACGTCGGTCGTTTGACCGGTTACTGGAGTGGTGCCTACACCTATTGGGAAGGCGACAAGACTTCCAGCAACCACAGCCTGTCTTTCTCGCCGGTGTTTGTTTATGAGTTCGCCGGTCAGAACGTCAAACCTTATCTAGAGCTCGGGGTTGGCGTGGCGGCGTTCTCGAATACCGAACTTGAAGGCAACGAACTGGGCAGTGCCTTTCAGTTCGAAGACCGTTTTGGCTTTGGTCTGCGTTTTGCGGGTGGGCATGAAGTCGGGATTCGTGCGACGCACTATTCCAATGCGGGGCTCAGCAGCCCGAACGATGGTGTAGAAAGTTACGCGCTGCACTACACGATGCCGTTGTAAGACTAAAAGCGGTCCCTTGTAGGAGCTGGCTTGCCAGCGATGGTGGGTCAGCTACGGTGATGTCGACTGACACACCATCGCCGGCAAGCCGGCTCCTACAGGGAGCGGGGTGTTTTCAAGATCATCGATACGCTGTGCTAATCCCCTGGCGCTCTTCGATGCACTCCGGTGCGCCCATCTCGAACTCCCGGCAGATCAGCGGGCGTTTTTCGTAGATCGTGCACATCATCGTGTTGCGATCCAGCGCAGCGCACCAGCCGTCGTCCAGGCGCAGCATGACTTCCCCGCCCCAATCATCGGTATCGATAAAACGTTCGGGCACGCCCGTGTCGGTGATCAGCATCACTTCGAGCTGGCAGCAGCAGGCCGCGCAGGTCGAGCACGTGACCGCAGGCTCGGTGATTTGCGTGTGGGGAATGGTTTTCATGGCACGCAGTGTAAGTCAGTCGGTCGGTGCTGTGTGAAAGGCCGGACGGACGCTCAGTCGTGGGTGTCGGACGACGCCAGGCGCCGGGCCATGAAATGCAGCGTGGGAAACAGCAGCGCCCAGAGTAATCCGATGCCGATCAGCGTCGGTAATTGGCCGTAAGGGAATTGCACCCCGGCCAGTTGTCCTCCCGCGTAATACGACAACGGCCCACCCACGGCGCCCAGCAAGCAGCCCAGCCACCAGGGCGTTGCGCTCCATTGCAGGCAATGGCGCAACGTCGTGGCCAGCAACGCCCACAACAGCATCAGCCATAGCGGAATCAGCGGCGCGACATCGTTGAACTCGAACACCCCCAGCCAGCGCAATGAGCTGTCGACGGTCGTGCCCAGCAGCACAACGCTGAGAATCAGCCGGCCTTCGTCCGCCCAGCGACTTATCCACAGCAGGTGAATCACCAAAGCGCCCAGCGCCACCAATAACCACAGACTGTTGCCGCCGATCACGCAGGCAAGCCAGCCGAGCTGGAACAGCACGGCGTTGGCCAGGCGTTCAAGCATCGAAACGGCCGAGCAGCGGCGCGGTGATCGCCGAAGGTTTGGCCAGCAGCAACTGCGCGGTGCCGATGGTGCGCTCCAGGAAACCACCTTCGCAGTAGCACAGGTAAAACTCCCACAGCCGCAGGAAATAATCGTCGTAGCCCAATTCGCTCAAGCGGCCTTGGGCGCGGCGAAAATTCTCATGCCACAGGCGCAAGGTTCGCGCGTAGTGCAGGCCGAAATCCTCCATGTGCAGCAAGTTCATGTCGGTGTCGCGGCTGACGATCTCGAGCATTTTCTGCACGCAGGGCAGGGCGCCGCCGGGGAAGATGTAGCGCTGAATGAAGTCGACACTGCCCTTGGCCTGCTCGTAGCGCTGTTCGCGGATGGTGATCGCCTGCAACAGCATCAAGCCATTGCTCTTGAGCAAGTGCGCGCACTGCTTGAAGTAGGTCGGCAGAAAGCGATGGCCTACAGCTTCGATCATCTCGATCGACACCAGTTTGTCGTACTGCCCGGTGAGGTCGCGGTAATCCTTGAGCAACAACGTGACCTGGTCTTGTAGTCCGAGGGTTTCGATCCGTTGCGCGGTAAACGCGTACTGCTCCCTGGACAGCGTGGTGGTGGTGACTTTGCAGCCATAATTCTGCGCCGCGTACAGCGCCATGCTGCCCCAGCCGGTGCCGATTTCCAGCAGATGATCGCTGGGTTTGAGGTCGAGTTTCTGGCAGATCCGCTCCAGTTTGTTCAGCTGCGCCTGTTCCAGACTGTCCTCGGGACTTAGAAATTGTGCGGCCGAATACATCATGGTCGGGTCGAGAAACTGTTCGAACAGGTCGTTGCCCAGGTCATAGTGAGCAGCGATGTTTTTCTGCGAACCCTTGCGTGTATTGCGATTGAGCCAGTGCAGGCCTTGAACGAAGGGCCGGCCGAGTTTCGCCAGGCCACCTTCCAGCGAATCAAGTACGTCAAGGTTACTGACAAACACGCGAACCACCGCCGTCAGGTCCGGCGAGCTCCAGTAACCGTGGATAAATGCCTCGCCCGCGCCGATCGAACCGTTACTCGCCACCAGCCCCCACGCCGCTGCGTCGAGGATGTGGATTTCCCCCTGCAAATGACTGCCTGCGGTGCCGAAGACCTGCCGCTCGCCATCCTCGATCACCACCAGTTGCCCGTGCTTGAGGTGCGCCAGTTGCCGCAGCACACCGCGACGCAGCAACGTCCCGGTCAAGCCGTTAGTGCTGAGTAGAGTGGCTTTGGCCGAGACGCTAGAGGATTTCATGGCGGCGATCCTTGGGCGGAACGGTGGCGGTTTGAAAGCTGCCGTCGGCAGCTTGATGAGCAAATATCGGCACGCGTTTGAACAGCAGGCGCAGGGCTTGCCAATAAATCGCCAGGCAGGTTTTTGCGGTCATCCACGGAAAGCGCCGCAGGTACCGGTGCAGGCTGGCGCGACTCAGGGCTTCGCGTTTCAGGTTGAGCGTGGCGTCGAACAGCTTCAGTTCGCCCTGCCAGTCGGCCATGTGCACGCCGAGTTTTTTCGCGACGGGGCTGAAGCTCATGCGGTGTTCGAGATCGCGTGGCAGAAACGGCGACACATGAAAGGCCTTGGCCACGGCGAAATGCTGATGGAAATCGCGCAGGTCATCCGGCGTCCTGGCCGGCAACACGTAGTGATAACGCTCGCGCCACGGGGTATTGGTGACTTCGGCAACGATTGCCGCCAGTTGGCCGTCGGCTTCGTAACAATAAAAAAAGCTCACCGGGTTGAACGCCAGGCCCCAACTGCGAGGCTGGGTCAGCAGGCAGACCGAACCTTGTGGCGCATGACCAATGGCCTGGCGGACCTGTTCGCGCACCGCATCGATCAGGCGCATGCCATTGCCGGTGAAGGCTTTGAGGTAGTCGCTTTCGCGAAACGAAAACGGCGAGAAACGGCGGTTGCCCGACAGCGGAGATAGCCCGAGTACGGCGTCCTGTTCATCGAGATCGAGGTACAGCAGGCCGATCCGGTAACGGAATTCATGGCGCCTTGGGGCAAACCGCCGATGGGCGATCCAGCCGCTGTAGAACGCGCTGTTCACAGCACTTCCCCGAACGAGCGGGCCACGCGCAACGCGCTGACCACGCCATCTTCATGGAAACCGTTGGCCCAGTAGGCGCCGCAATAAAAGCTGTGTTGCGCGCCATTCAATTCTTCCCAGCGCTCCTGCGCTGCCACCGCCGCCAGGCTGTATTGAGGATGGGCGTAGGTGAATCGGCCGAGCACCATGGCCGGGCTGATGCCGGCGCTCTGGTTGAGGCTGACGCAAAACGTGGTGTCGCTCTGGATGCCTTGCAGGATGTTCATGTCGTAGGTGACCGCCGCCAGCGTATGGCCGGCGCCACCGAGGCGGTAATTCCAGCTGGCCCGGGCGAGTGTGCGCGAAGGCAGCAGGCGCGTGTCGGTGTGCAGCACCACTTCGTTGTCGGCGTAGGGCAGGGCACCGAGGATCGACTGTTCGGCATCGCTCGGTTTGGCCAGCAGTTTCAGCGCCTGATCGCTGTGGCAGGCGAACACCACTTTGTCGAAGCGTTCGCTGCCGGCGCTGCTGTGGATCACGACGCCATCGGCATCGCGCTCGACCTGCATCACGGGGCAGTTGAGGCGGATCTTCCGGTTAAAGGTTGCGGTCAAGGGTGCGATGTAAGCACTCGAGCCGCCCTCGATCACACGCCATTGCGGGCGATTGTTGACCGACAGCAAACCGTGATTCTTGAAAAACCGCACAAAGAATTGCAGCGGAAAATTCAGCATGTCGGCCATCGGCATCGACCAGATCGCCGCGCCCATCGGCACGATGTAATGCAGGATGAACCGCTCGCCGTAACCGCCGGCCTTGAGGTATTCATCGAGCGTGGTGTGCGCCGCGATCCGGCCCTCGGACAGGTCGAGCCGGGCGCGCTTGTTGAAGCGCACAATGTCGCGCAGCATGCCCCAGAACCCCGGTGACAGCAGGTTGCGGCGCTGGGCGAACAGGCTGTTGAGGTTGTTGCCGTTGTACTCCAGGCCGCTGTCCGGATCGGTGACCGAGAAACTCATCTCGGTCGCTTTGAAACCCACGCCGATCTGACCCAGCAAGCGAATGAAGTTCGGGTAGGTCCAGTCGTTGAACACGATGAAACCGGTGTCCACGGATTGAAGCTCGCCATCGACTTTCACGTCCACGGTGTGGGTGTGGCCGCCGACCCGGTCATCGGCCTCGAACAGGGTGATCTCGTGGCGGCGATTCAGCAGGTAAGCACTGGTCAGCCCCGAGATGCCGCTGCCGATGATGGCGATGTTCACGGCACGTCCTTGATCGGCGGACTGCTGCGGACCATGCGTTTGCCGATGGCGAGCTTCACCCGGTTGGGCATTTTCGACAGCGGCCAGAGCGCCGCCATGAACAGCGCCGGGAACGCGATCTCCAGTGGCCGATGCTTCAGTTTTTCGAAGATGTGCCGCGCCGCTTTGCCCACCGGCCAACTGAGCGGCATCGGGAAATCGTTCTTCGCCGTCAGCGGAGTCTCGACGAACCCCGGGCTGACTACGGTGACTTCGATGCCTTCGGGCGCCAGGTCAATGCGCAACGATTCGAACAGATAACGCAGCCCGGCCTTCGACGCGCCATACGCCTCCGCCCGTGGCAGCGGCAGGTAAGTCACCGAACTGGCGACGCCCACCAGATGTGGCGCGAGGCCTTTGCGCAACAGCGGCAGGGCGGCTTCGATGCAGTAACTGCTGGCCAGCAGATTGGTGCGCACCACGTGCTCGACGAGCGACGAATCGAACTGCTGAACGTCGACGTATTCGCAGGTGCCAGCATTGAGAATCACCGTATCCAGCGAGCCCCAGTCTTGCGCGATCTGCTCGCCGATTTCGCGTACGGTCTGGCTGTTGGTCAGGTCACCCGCCACCACCAGCACTTGCCCGGGATAGCGTTGCGACAAGACTTTCATCGGCGCCAGCGAACGTGAACTGACCGCCAGATGGGCGCCGGTTTTCAGAATCTCCTCGGCCAGCGCGGCGCCAATGCCACTGCTGGCGCCAGTCAGCCAATATCGTCGTGGAGGTGTAAGGCTCATCCCATTCTCCTTTTCAACCAGGCAATTGCCCGGCCCAATACGGGTACATGTTCGTAAAGCAGCGCCCCGGCATCGAAGTAATCCCGGTGGCGATAAACCTTGTCGCTCCAGAGCAGGTGCGAGCAGCCGTCCACCCGAATCAAGCGCCCGCCGGCCAGGTGCGGATGGCGGTAGCTCATGACCCAGCGCAGATAACCTTCGCCTTCGCCGATCTGGTCGAAGCCGTGAAAATCGAAACGCAGCTCGCTGACGTTGGCGTAGAGCTCGCTGAAATAACTGCGCAAATGCGCGAGGCCCTGTACTTCGTGCAGCGGATCGGTGAAGTGCACATCGTCGGCGTACAGCTCATTCAGGCGCTGCAGGTTGTCTTTGTTCAGCTCGGCAAACTGCCAGGCGAAGCGGCGCAGGAAATCACTCATAACCGCCTCCCGCGTTCTGTCGCGACGGCAGGTTTTTGAACGCCGCCAGTGCGCGTGTACGGGATGTACTTAGATTGACGATCGGCGACGGATAACCTGCCACGCCAAACAACCCGCCGAGGTTCGCCGGGTTGTGCACGTCTTTCTTGTTCAGCCCGGCCAGCTCCGGCAACCAGTGCTTGATGAACAGGCCTTCGCTGTCGAATTTTTCCGATTGGCTGAGCGGGTTGAAAATCCGGAAATAGGGCGCCGAATCGGTGCCGGTGGATGAGCTCCATTGCCAGCCACCGTTATTCGCCGCGAGATCGCCATCGATCAGGTGCCGCATGAAAAAACGTTCGCCTTCACGCCAGTCGATCAGCAGGTTTTTGGTGAGGAACATCGCCACCACCATGCGCAAGCGGTTGTGCATCCAGCCGGTTTCAAGCAGTTGGCGCATCGCCGCGTCGATGATCGGCAGACCGGTGCGCGCTTCTTGCCAGGCTGCCAGTTCGTCAGGAGCGTCGCGCCAGGCCAGGGCTTCAGTTTCCGGGCGGAAGGCGCGGTGACGGGAGACGCGCGGGTAGCCCACCAGAATGTGTTTGTAGAACTCGCGCCACAGCAATTCGTTGATCCAGGTGACGGCGCCGACTTTGCCGCTTTCGAACTCGCCCTGATTGCTTTGCAGGGCGGCATGCAAGCACTGGCGCGGGGAAATGACGCCGGCCGCCAGGTAAGCCGAGAGCTGACTGGTGCCGGGTTTGGCCGGGAAGTCACGCTCACTTTTGTAGTAGTCGATCTGCGCATCGGCGAAGGTGTCCAGACGGCGTCGGGCTTCGGCTTCACCGGCGGGCCAGAGCGCGCGCAAGGTGTCGCTGGGCGTGTCGAAGCCTGCAACGCTTGAAGGGATTTCATCGCTGTCGATGTTCAGCTTCGATTGCAGCGCTGGCGCCCTGACGAGACTCGGCAATGAACGGTGCAGACGGTCGTAGCAGACTTTGCGGAACTGACTGAAGACCTGGAAATAGGTGCCGGTCTTGGTCAGCACGGTGCCGGGGCTGAACAGCAACTGATCGAGGTAGCTATAAAAGTCGACGCCTTTGGTTTTCAGTGCGTCGGCCACCGCCGCATCACGACGGCTTTCGTGAATGCCGTATTCCTCGTTGACGTGCACCGCGTCGATCTTCAACTGCTGGCACAGGTCGAGCAGAACCTTCGGCGCTTCATCCCAGCGAGAGGCCGTGCGAATCAGCAACGGGATGTTCAACTCGCCAAGTGCACGGCTCAGTTCACGGAGGTTGCGCAGCCAGAAATCCACTTTGCACGGCGCGTCGTCATGCTCGCGCCATTGTTCCGGGCTCAACAGGTACACCGCCACGCTCGGCCCCCGGGAAGCGGCGGCCGAGAGAGCTGTGTTGTCATGTAGACGCAAGTCGCTGCGCAGCCAGATCATTTGCATGGTGGTGTCCGTACGATTCATTTAAATAAGCCCGCGCTGTACCAGGTCCTGATGCGCCGATAGCGGATCTTCGGCCAGGAACAATTCAGCAATCTCTGTGGTTTTTACGGACAACTCGGCGTGGTGGATGCATACCGTTGGTCCGGCAATCATTTTTGGGCAACTGACACCGTTGAAAAGTTTCGGCAGCTGCGCAAGGTTCATGGCTTTGCTGGAATACAGCAGTACGCCACGGGCTTGCAGGTGATCGACCGCCAGTGCGAGCTCGCCCGCCGGCAACGGCCAGTCGAACACTTCCACCGGGCAATCGGCGCTGCTGATCAACCACGCGGTGAGCCACAGATGCGGTTCCAGCGGCAGGTCGGAGTGATTGATCAACAGCAGCGGTGCGGTGCGCAGTTGACGGTTGTTATGGTAGATGCGCGCGCCGAATTTGCTGCGTAACCAGGAGTGAAAAAACACTCGCTCCATCTGTGAGCCAAACTGGCCTTGCCAGCGTTGTTCAAGTTCGGCCAGCAACGGCATCAACAGTTGTTCGCACAAAGTCCGCGGCGGGTACAACGCAATCGCCTGGTTGACTGTGTCATCCAGGGTGCGTTCGTTGAGCCGAGTGACTGCTTGCAGCAGCGTGTTGCACATCACCTGCCAATCATTTTCGACCGATTCGCCAAAGGCTTGCGGGGTGTCGAGCAGTTGCTTGACCTGGCTGACGGCCACGCCGCGATTGAGCCAGGTGAGGATTGTCAGGATGCGTTGTACGTGTTCGGCGCTGAACAGCCGATGCCCTTTGGGCGTGCGTTGCGGCACGATCAAACCGTAACGCCGTTCCCAGGCGCGCAAGGTGACGGCGTTGACGCCGGTCTGCCGGGCCACTTCACGAATTGGCAGCCAGCCTTCATCGAGGGCTTTCTTGAAGTCGGCGCCGAGGTCTTCGCGGGCACTGGTGTCGAGTGGGATTTTCATCAGATCGCGTTTCGCAGGCTGAGGTTTTCCGGGTGCGGTTGCAGGTAAACCTGTTGCGCAATGTATGGATCCGGGTGTTGGCGAAAGTGATGTTTGAGCAGCGTCAGCGGCACCACCAGCGGCACGATGCCGTGGCGGTACTGGCCGATGACGTGTTGCACTTCCTGTTTGTCTTCAGCGCTGATGACCTGCTTGAGGTAACCACTGATGTGTTGCAGGACGTTGGTGTGGGTGCGGCGCGTGGCGCACTTTTTCAAGGCCGCCATCAGTTCGCTGAAATAGCGAGGGCCGAGTTCTTTCGGGTCGATCCGGCCCATGTTGCCCAGCAGATTGCCCAGGGTTTTGTACTGCACCGGGTTGTGGGCCATCAGCAGGTATTTGTAGCGCGAGTGAAATTCGGTCAATCCGCGACGAGTCAGCCCTGCTTGCAGCAACTGTTGCCAGGCGCTGTAGGCGAACACGCGGGTGAGAAAGTTTTCCCGCAGCACCGGGTCGTTGAGCCGGCCGTCTTCTTCCACCGGCAGGTCCGGGTGCAGCGCACAGAAAGCCTGGGCATAGATGCCACGGCCACCGCCGTCTACCGGTGCACCGTTGGCGTGGTAGACCTTGACCCGATCCAGTCCACACGACGGTGATTTCTGCATGAAGATGTAGCCGCAGACATCGTCCAGTTCGGCGGCCATCTTCCGGGCGTAATCGGACAGCGGCCGGGTGACATTCAGTTCGGGGTGAACAGTGCCGATGGCTTCGGGGCGTTCAGCATCACCGACCAGTCGAATGGGCTGGCGAGGAATGCCCAGGCCGATGGCGACTTCCGGGCACACCGGGACGAAATCGAAATACTCGGTGAGAGTGCGGCTGCACAGCCGCGATTCTTTGTGCCCGCCATTGAAACGCACCTCGGCGCCCATCAGGCAGGCGCTGATGGCGATTTTCGGTTTCGCGCTGGCGTGGAGCATCGGAGCACCTCGAATCCAAACCTGTACAGGATTTAATTTCTGTACAACATGTGTTTCATCATAGATTCAAAGGTGTACAAGTCAAATTGTTTGTATAAGTATTTGGCGTGTTGGTAGGAGCCGGCTTGCCGGCGATGAACGATGACGCGGTATTCCTGAATGATCGCGGCGTTTGGATCGCCAGCAAGCTGGCTCCTACAGGGATCTAATTCCAGCCCAGTAACCAGGCGTTGCTGTTTTTCAGGGTTTGCCAGCTCAGGCGTTGATTGCGCTTGGTCAGCACTGCCTGCAATTCGACGTCCAGCACCGTGCCTTCCTCGTCGCGGAACAGCTCGATGACCAGAAAATGTTTTTCGCGGTTTTGCGGGTGGGCTGCTGTCCATTTCGACAGCAGCAATTTGCTCGGGTTGATGCGGTTCACTGCAGGTGTTCGTGCAGGCGGCGGGCGGCTTCCTGACCGCTGAGCCAGGCACCTTCGACACGACCGGACAGGCACCAGTCGCCACACGCGTAAAGACCCAGGTCGGCATCGGCCAGCGTGCCCCATTCATGGCTGCTGGCGGGGCGGGCGTAGAGCCAGCGGTGCGCGAGGCTGAAGCTCGGCGCAGGCATGGCGCTGTGGAGCAGTTCGGCGAACGCGCCGTGCAGTTGCTCGATCACGGCTTCCTTGGACAGGTCGATATGTTGCCGGCTCCAGGTGCTGGTCGCGTGCAATACCCAGGTGTCCTTGGTGTTGTCGCGCCCCGGTTTGCTGCGGTTGCGCGCCAGCCAGTCGAGTGGGCTGTCTTGCACGAAGCAGCCTTCCATGGGTGTATCCAGCGGAGTATCGAAGGCCAGTGCGACGGCCCAGGTCGGGTCCATTTTGACCCCGGCGGCGGCGCCTGCGAGTTTCGGCGCGGAGGCCAGCAAGGCGGTCGCTTGCGGTGCTGGCGTGGCGACGATCACGTGACTGAACGGGCCATGAGTGAACCCTTCGGCATCCTGCAGATGCCAGTGTTCTTCACCGCGATAGACCTCGGTAATGCGGCAGGCAAAATGCACTTCCAGATCGCCAATCAGGCCACGGGTGATGGCGCTCATGCGTGGCGTGCCGACCCAGCGCGTCTGTTCGTCCGGCGACAGGTTGAGCTGGCCGCCGTGGTAGGTATAAAGCTGCGGCGCCCATTCGGCGACCCAGCCTTTGGCTTGCCAACGCTGGACTTCCGTGACAAAGCGGCGATCACGCGCAGTGAAATATTGCGCGCCCATGTCCAGCGCACCCGCATCGCTGCGCTTGCTCGACATGCGTCCGCCACTGCCGCGGCTTTTATCGAAAAGTTGAACGACATGCCCTGCGTCCGTGAGGGCCTGGGCGGCTGAGAGTCCGGCAATGCCGGTGCCGATGATTGCGATAGGTACAGTCATAGGGGCCTCGTTTACCTTTCTGTACAGACTACGCCGTGGTTGAAACCTGTACAATATTGTTTTTCGGTATAACTTTTAGCGTTCTCGTTCTGACAGCTTGGCCTATTGTTAAACACAGACCCTGCCCGATATCAAAGATCCCTGCTTATAAAAATAGACTAGTGATCAGGGTAAAACGCCACGCGAGGAAGAAGTCATGCACATATTGCTGACCGGCGGTACTGGTTTGATAGGACGTCAGCTCTGCCGCCACTGGTTGAGTCAGGGACATCGTCTGACCGTCTGGAGCCGGACGCCGGCCAAAGTCGCGAAAGTCTGTGGCGCCCAGGTGCGCGCGGTGGCCCGACTCGAGGACCTCGGTCAGGAACCGGTGGATGCGATTATCAACCTCGCGGGTGCGCCGATTGCCGACCGGCTCTGGACCCACCGACGTAAAGCCTTGCTGTGGAGCAGCCGCATCACCCTGACGGAAACCTTGCTGGCGTGGCTCGAAAACCGTGAACAGAAACCGCAGGTGTTGATTTCGGGCTCTGCCATTGGCTGGTATGGCGACGGGGGCGAACGGGAGTTGACTGAACATTCCCCTCCGGTGATCGATGATTTTGCCAGTCAGTTGTGCATTGCCTGGGAAGAAACCGCTCAGCGTGCCGAAGCCTTGGGCATTCGCGTGATCTTCGTTCGCACCGGCTTGGTGCTGTCGGCCGAGGGCGGCTTTTTGTCGCGGCTGTTGCTGCCGTTCAAACTGGGGCTGGGCGGGCCTTTGGGCACTGGTCGGCAATGGATGCCGTGGATCCATATCAAGGATCAAATTGCCTTGATTGATTTTCTTCTGCATCAGAAAAGCGCCAGCGGTCCTTATAATGCCTGCGCGCCCAAACCGGTGCGCAATCGCGAATTTGCCAAGACGCTGGGCAGCGTGCTGCATCGCCCGGCGTTCATGCCCATGCCGGCCCTGGCCTTGAAGGTGGGCCTGGGCGAGTTGTCATTGCTGTTGCTGGGTGGCCAGAAGGCTGTCCCGGCGCGCTTGCTGGAAGCGGGCTTCACCTTCCAGTTCACTGACCTGCGTGCGGCTCTGGACGACTTGTCCAGCCGCCTCTGAAATAGGACGTTGCATGACCGATCACGCGTTGCTTCTGGTCAACCTGGGTTCACCTGCCTCCACCTCGGTGGCGGATGTGCGCAGCTACCTCAATCAATTTCTGATGGACCCATATGTGATCGACCTGCCATGGCCGGTGCGCCGTTTGCTGGTCTCGCTGATTTTGATCAGACGCCCGGAGCAGTCGGCCCATGCCTACGCCTCGATCTGGTGGGAGGAGGGCTCGCCACTGGTGGTGCTCAGCCGCCGCTTGCAACAGGCCATGAGTGCACAGTGGAGCCACGGGCCGGTGGAGCTGGCGATGCGTTATGGCGAGCCGTCGATTGAGTCGAAACTGCTGCAACTCGCCGCCCAGGGCCACAAGCGAATTACCCTCGCGCCGCTTTATCCGCAGTTTGCCGACAGCACCGTGACCACGGTGATCGAGGAAGCCAAGCGGGTGGTGAGCGAGCACAAACTCAATGTGCAGTTCTCGATACTCGAGCCGTTCTACGATCAGCCGGAATACATCGATGCCCTGGTGGCCAGCGCCAAACCGCATCTGGAGCAGGACTTCGATCATCTGTTGCTGAGCTTCCATGGCTTGCCGGAGCGGCATCTGAAGAAGCTCAACCCGGGGCACAGTTTTGAAGGTGGCGGCGATTGCTGCGCCGGTGCGCCACCGGAAGTCGTCGCGACCTGTTACCGCGGCCAGTGCCTGCGCACCGCAGCGGAATTCGCCAAGCGCATGGGCCTGCCGGACGGCAAATGGTCGGTGTCGTTTCAGTCGCGGCTGGGTCGGGCGAAATGGATCGAACCCTACACCGAAGCGCGCCTTGATGAGTTGGCGGGAATGGGCGTGAGGAAGGTGCTGGTGATGTGCCCGGCGTTCGTTGCCGATTGCATCGAGACGCTGGAAGAAATCGGTGATCGCGGGAAAGAACAGTTCCGCGAAGCGGGAGGTGAGGAGTTGGTGCTGGTGCCGTGCCTCAACGATGATCCGCAGTGGGCGAAGGCGTTGAACGCCTTGTGCGAGCGAGCGCCGTTGGCGCTTTAAAAGCATCGCCGGCAAGCCGGCTCCTACAGGATTCGTGTTGATCACGCGACCTGTGTAGGAGCCGGCTTGCCGGCGATAGCGTCCTGAACCGCGACAAAAATCTACGGTTTACAACAACGGCTCATCCGCCTTCTTGTGCTTCCAGCTGTCATTCCCCGGCAGCAACAGGTTCAGCGCAATCGCCACCACCGCGCACAGCGCGATGCCTTTGAGGCCGAAGTCGTCCGGGCCGGTGCCGGTGCCGACCAGCACGCCGCCAATCCCGAACACCAGCGTTACCGAAACGATCACCAGGTTGCGCGCCTCGCCCAGGTCGATCTTGTGGCGAATCAGCGTGTTCATCCCCACCGCCGCAATCGAACCGAACAACAGGCACAGAATCCCGCCCATCACCGGCACCGGAATGCTTTGCAGCAACGCGCCGAACTTGCCGATGAACGCCAGGCTGATGGCGAAGATCGCCGCCCAGGTCATGATTTTCGGGTTGTAGTTCTTGGTCAGCATCACCGCGCCGGTCACTTCGGCGTACGTGGTGTTGGGCGGGCCGCCGAACAGGCCGGCTGCGGTGGTTGCTATGCCGTCGCCGAGCAGCGTGCGGTGCAGGCCTGGCTTCTTCAGGTAGTCACGGCCGGTCACGCTGCCCACGGCGATCACGCCGCCGATGTGCTCGATGGCCGGGGCCAATGCCACCGGAACGATGAACAGAATCGCCTGCCAGTTGAATTCCGGCGCAGTGAAGTTCGGGATCGCGAACCACGGTGCAGCGGCAATCTTCGCGGTATCAACCACGCCGAAATAGAACGCCATCGCAAAACCGACCAGCACGCCGGAGATGATCGGTACCAGGCGGAAAATGCCTTTGCCGAACACCGCAACGATCAGCGTGGTCAGCAGCGCCGGCATCGAGATCAGCATGGCTGTCTGGTAATGAATCAGTTCGGAGCCGTCGCCAGCCTTGCCCATCGCCATGTTGGCGGCGATTGGCGCCATGGCCAGGCCGATGGAAATGATCACCGGACCAATCACCACCGGTGGCAGCAAACGGTCGATGAAACCGGTGCCTTTGATCTTCACGGCGAGGCCGAGGAAGGTGTAGACAAAACCCGCCGCCATCACACCGCCCATGGTCGCCGCGAGGCCGAACTGGCCTTTGGCGAGAATGATCGGGGTGATGAAGGCGAAGCTCGATGCCAGGAACACCGGCACCTGACGCCCGGTGACGATCTGGAACAGAATCGTCCCCAAACCGGCGGTGAACAGCGCCACGTTCGGGTCGAGGCCGGTAATCAGCGGCATCAATACCAGCGCGCCAAAGGCCACGAACAGCATCTGCGCACCCGACAGCACCGTGCGCCAGAGCGGATCGTTGAACTCTTGCTGCATGCTCAAGCGTCCTTCTGCTTGGTGCCGAAGATCTTGTCGCCGGCATCGCCCAGGCCCGGGATGATGTAACCGTGTTCGTTGAGTTTCTCGTCAATGGAAGCGGTGTAGATGGTCACGTCCGGGTGAGCCTTCTCCACAGCGGCGATGCCTTCCGGCGCGGCGACCAGCACCATGGCGCGGATGTCGCGGCAACCGGCTTTTTTCAACAGGTCGATGGTGGCAACCATGGAACTGCCGGTGGCGAGCATCGGGTCGATGATCATTGCCAGGCGTTCGTTGATTTCCGGAACCAGTTTTTCCAGATACGTGTGGGCTTGCAGCGTTTGTTCATTGCGGGCCACGCCCACGGCGCTGACTTTGGCGCCCGGGATCAGGCTCAGCACGCCTTCGAGCATGCCGATGCCGGCGCGCAGGATCGGCACCACGGTGATTTTCTTGCCGGCGATTTTCTCGACCGACACGGTGCCGCACCAGCCTTCGATGTCGTAGGATTCCAGCGGCAGGTCTTTGGTGGCTTCATAGGTCAAAAGGGCACCGACTTCCTGAGCGAGCTCGCGGAAATTCTTGGTGCTGATGTCTGCGCGGCGCATCAGGCCGAGTTTGTGACGGATCAGCGGATGGCGGATCTCGAGGATGGGCATGGGAAAGGCTCCGGCGGCGGGCAAAAAAACCGGCCTAGATTAATCTATCCGAGGGTGTTGTCCTATAGACAATAGAGTACGTTAGTCCACAAACGCTTGATCTGGCCGTGCGGGATGCGTACCTTTGCCCGCTTTTCCTGAATGCCACCCCTTGGAGAGCGCCATGTCCGCTGATCTCGAGCATATCCGTCAAATCATGCGAGAGGCTGACTGCCTGTACACCGAAGCTGAAGTCGAGGCGGCCATCGCCCGCGTTGGTGCACATATCAATGAAGAACTGGCGGACAGCAACCCGGTGGTGTTCTGCGTGATGAACGGCGGCCTGATCTTCGCCGGCAAGCTGCTCACCCATCTGCAATTCCCGCTGGAAGCGTCCTACCTGCACGCCACCCGTTATCGCAACGAAACCAGCGGCGGCGACCTCTTCTGGAAAGCCAAGCCTGAAGTGTCGTTTATCGACCGTGACGTGCTGATCATCGACGACATCCTCGACGAAGGTCACACCCTGGGCGCGATCATCGACTTCTGCAAACACGCCGGCGCGCGCAAAGTGCACACCGCTGTGCTGATCGACAAGGACCACGACCGCAAGGCTCGTCCGGACCTGAAAGCCGATTTCGTCGGTTTGCCGTGCATCGACCGCTACATCTTCGGTTACGGCATGGACTACAAAGGCTACTGGCGTAACGCAAACGGGATTTTTGCCGTTAAAGGGATGTAAGCACATGGCCGCGCCGAGCTTTCTTGATCAAACCCTGTTCACTGAGTTGGCCGAGAAAGCAGCGGCCAATCCGCGTGGACGCCAGCACCACAATTTTCATCAGATGGAAGACGCCTGCCATCGCATGGCGGTGGGTTTGCAGCCGGGCACGTACATCCCGCCTCATCGGCATCTGGGGGAGAACAAGGCTGAAACCTTGCTGGTCCTCAAGGGACGGCTTGGCGTGTTGATCTTCGACGAGTCCGGCGCGGTGGTGCGCAAGCAAGTGCTGCAGGCCGCTGGCGACTGCGTCGGCGTGGACCTGCCAACCGGTGTGTTTCATGGCCTGGTGGTGCTGGAAGCCGACAGCCTGATGTTCGAGTGCAAGGCCGGTCCTTATCGTCCTGTGGGCGAAGGTGAGCTGGCTGATTGGGCGCCACGTGAAGGCGAGCCGGGCGTAGCCGAGTATCAGGCCTGGATGCGCGCGCAGTTCGATTGATACCCGGCCCTTGTAGGAGCGAGGCTTGCCCGCGAAGGCGGTGTGTCAGTCCCTTAGTTATCGACTGACACACCGCCTTCGCGGGCAAGCCACGCTCCTACAGGGACGGTGTGTACCCATGCTAAAGTGCCCGGCCCCGCCTTTCGGAGCCCGTCATGAGCCTTTTGATCCGCAGCTGCGCCGCCCTGTTGCTGACCCTCAGCCTGCCGCTGGCCGCCGCGCCGGCGCTGATGCACGGGCAGTTTCTGCCGCCTGACGACCTGACGCTGCGTGATGCCGAACCGGAGCAGCAACAATTGCTGCAGGTCACCGAGTATTCGGTGGTGGTCGGCAGCCAACGGCAGTCCACCCAACAGCCGATCCCGGTAACGTCTCCGCTGCTGATCCGCCTCAAGGGCAAATCCTTGAACAAGGGCGCGACCATCAATCAGGTGCTGGTCAACTTCGATGGCGAAAGCAAAAGCCTGAAAAAGCCGATCTACGACGACAAGAGCAAAACCCTGACGCTGTTTTACCCGATGGCGCAATACCGCGTGGTGATCGACTTGCTGCGCAATGACACGGTGTATTGCCAGTTCCTCAGCTACGCCAACGGTCATGTCTGGGCCGATCTGCACACCGGGGCCGTTCGTCCGCGTTGAGCCCGGCGGCCAGTGAGGGGTAAACTGCCCGCCCCGTGAAATGTCTGCGAGCTGGAGTCGGCAATGCGTAAAGATAAGAAACAAGTGATTGGTGACGAGATCGGCGACGAGCAGATCAAGTTGTTTCTCGATTTCGAACCGGTCGACGCCACTTCGCCGTCCCTGCACAAACTGATCAAGGCCTACCGTGGCCTGCGTATCGACGACTTCGAGCGGTTTCTGACGTTCTTCGTCGAGGCCGGTTTTGATCTGGACGGCAAGGACGAGCACGGCAATGACTTCGTCGCGTTGATCAAGGATCAGCGCAACGCACCGGACTACATCGAACTGATCGAAAAAGCCCGCGGCTGAAGTAATCCTTGTTCCTGTAGGAGCCAGCTTGCTGGCGATGGGCGCAACGCGGTGTGTCAGAGCTACCGCCATCGCCGGCAAGCCGGCTCCTACAAAATCAGGTTTGTCGTGAAACAGGCATAAAAAAACGCCCCGCTCTCAATGAGAACGGGGCGTTTTTTATGCGCGACGATCAAGCGAAGCTTGGTGTCTCGCTGCTTTCTTCAACCAGTTCCAGCGCGATGTTGTTCTGCGCGTTGATCTTGCGATACAGCGCAGCATCGGTTTCCAGAACCTTTTCCCGGGCCGGGAAGATTTCCGCCAGTTTGGCTGCCCACTCGCCGGACGCTTGGGCCGGGAAGCATTTTTCGATCAGTTCCAGCATGATCGAAACGGTCACCGACGCGCCTGGCGAAGCGCCCAGCAGGGCAGCAAGGGAACCGTCCTTGGCCGCGACCAGTTCGGTACCGAACTGCAGAACGCCGCCCTTTTTCGGGTCTTTCTTGATGATCTGCACCCGTTGGCCGGCCACTTCCAGGCGCCAGTCTTCGGCTTTCGCTTCAGGGTAGAAGCGACGCAGGGAATCCAGACGCTGCTCCATCGACTGCATCACTTCGCTGACCAGGTACTTGGTCAGGTCCATGTTGTTTTTCGCCACGGCCAGCATCGGGCCGATGTTGCCGGCGCGAACCGACATCGGCAGGTCCATGAAGGAGCCGTGCTTGAGGAACTTGGTGGTGAAACCGGCGTAAGGTCCGAACAGCAGGGACTTCTTGCCATCGACCACGCGAGTGTCCAGGTGCGGCACCGACATCGGTGGCGAACCCACGGCAGCCTGGCTGTACACCTTGGCCTGGTGATGCTTGACCACTTCAGGGTTGTCGCAACGCAGCCACTGGCCGCTGATCGGGAAGCCGCCGAAGCCTTTGCTTTCTTCGATGCCCGACGCCTGCAACAGCGGCAATGCCGCGCCGCCCGCGCCGAGGAACACGAATTTGGCGTCGACTTCGCGGGTATTGCCGCTGTTGACGTCCTTGATGCTGACGGTCCAGCCGCCGTTGTTGCGCTTCAGGCCGGTCACGCGCTTGCAGTACTTGACCTGGGCATCGGGTGCGCTGGTCAGGTGCTTGAGCAACTGGTTGGTCAGCGCGCCGAAGTTGACGTCGGTGCCATTGATCACACGGGTGGCGGCGAGGGTTTCGCCAGCGTCACGCCCCGGCATCATCAATGGCATCCAGTCGGCCATTTTTGCCTTGTCTTCGGTGTATTCCATGTCCGCGAAGGCGTGGTGCTTGCTCAGCACCTTGAAGCGTTCCTTGAGGAAGGACACCCCGCTGTCGCCCTGGACGAAGCTCAGGTGCGGCACCGGGCTGATGAAGGTCTTGCACGAGCCGAAGGTGCCTTTTTTGGTCAGGTAGGACCAGAACTGCTTCGACACTTCAAACTGAGTGTTGATGTGCACGGCTTTCTTGATGTCGACGGTGCCGTCGGCGGCCTGCGGCGTGTAATTGAGCTCACACAGCCCGGCGTGACCGGTACCGGCGTTGTTCCACGGGTTGGAACTCTCCGCGGCACCGGAATCCATCAGCTCGACGACTTCCAGCTTGATCGCGGGGTCGAGCTCTTTGAGCAGTACAGCGAGGGTGGCACTCATGATGCCGGCCCCAACCAGTACTACGTCGACTGCTTCGTTATGCGCCATTTAACGCGTCTCCAAAATCTGCAGCACCAAATTGTCGGCATGGCTGCCAGGCGTTCAGGGCGTGTCAGTGATGCCCCAGGTACCCATGGCAGTGTCGCCATGTCCGAATCTTCGCAATTTATCGCAACTTCGACGGACGCTACCGGCCGGGTTTATGAGGTCAATGAACTCATTTCAACGCGCGACTGGCAATTCGACTTATGGTCGAGACATCCGTTTGTGCAACCAAATCCGTAGCGGACAGGCTTCAGGCTCCGGTGTTCGAGGAATACTCGGTCCTGTGTCGTTGGGCTGTTTCAGACGCTAATGGTGCATGTTCAGACGCAAAACTATTCATTTGCTCGCCACACTCTTGTGAAGTTGTGAAAACCCGTTTTTTTCACGCTCTTTTGAAGACGTGAACCTCAAAAAAGGGCTGTCCCAGCCTGGCACCGTGCCCGGATGGATCGCCGCCATGGAATACATGACAGGCAAAACGGGCAAACAGCTCAGTGACCGAGCGTAATGACAGCTCTGCAGATTCGCGAAAAGTGGGGTTTTTGCTCAAGGAACAGCAAGCGCGCCAGCTTCACTCGATCTGTGTGGGCGGCTCTCTGTGGGCGGTGCGGGGTGCCAATACCGAAGCATTGACGATTGCTGCGAGGCCCGATCAGGAGACGTCCTTATAATCGGGGGGAGATTGTATCTAAGAAACGCGGGGAAATGGACGTGTTTAATGACTTTTATTAGGCGTCTGGTCAGGTCGCCAGCAGTTGTTGAGCGCGAGCGCGGGGTTGGCGCTGGTTGACACGGGCGCTGGCGGGCAGGGGATGGTGCAGCCAGTTGAGGCGGATTTCTTCGATTTCGACCCAGCCATCGCCCATCGGCTGGAGGCTGCACTGCTTGAATGCCTGGCAATGGCCGTTGCGGTCGAGCAGGGCGAAGCAGCGATGCAACGGGCGCGGTGTGAACAGGGAGACGAGAAGGCGCATGGCAAATACCTCGTGGGATTTACCGCATACGTTGTCAGCAAGTCGTGACGCGCAGGTGAAAGGAGGGTGAACGATGTGTGACAGGAACCGCGGTCCACGGGGTTTGTCTGAGATTCTGGTATTCGTTGCATGACGCTAGTTACCCGCAGTGGCGCACCGCTATACTGCCGGCCTGTTTGTGCCTGATTCTGGAGAGAAGAGCATGTTGCAACGCCTGTTGTTCGGTTTGATCACTGTGACCAGTTTGACCCTGGTTGGCTGCGCCCACAGCCCGCAACAACTGAGTCCGGAGCCGAAGCTGACCACTCAGCTGGCACCGGTCGGCCATGGCCAGCCAGTCGTGGTGCGTGTGGTGGACGGTCGTCCGTCGCCAACCCTGGGCACCCGTGGCGGTCTGTATCCGGAGACCAGCGCGATCACGGTGCAGGGCGCGCAGATTCTGCCGAAGCTGCAGGCCCAGGCCGAAGCGGCCGTGCGCTTGCTCGGCTTTACCCCGACTAACAATGCGCCGAATGCCCCGCAACTGACCGTGACCCTGGCCGAGCTGAAGTATCAGTCGCCTAAAGAAGGCATGTATGTGACCGAGGCGACCATCGGCGCGACCTTCCGCTCTGACGTGCAGAACGCCAACCGCCGCTACAGCGGTCGTTACGGTGCATCCCTGGATCAGCGTTTCGGCATGGCGCCGAACCAGGAAACCAACACCAAGCTGGTCAGCGATGTGTTGAGCGATGCGTTGACGCGCCTGTTCAAGGACCCGACCGTGGGTCAGATTCTCGGCGAATAAGTTTTCGCTGAAATCAAAAAGCCCGGCGCCAGCAATGGCCCCGGGCTTTTTTGTGCCTATACACCGAACAACTGTGGGAGCGAGCCTGCTCGCGATGGACGTTAACGATAACGCGAGCTGTCTGATTCAGCGGGTTGTTCTGAAGTTTTTCGCGAGCAAGCTCGCTCCTACAGGGTGGGGTGTTGGTGTCAGGCGGCTTGCGAGTAAAACTCCAGCACACTCACGCCTGTCAGCAAATCCGCCTCCGGCAGATCCGCATGTTGATGCCCGCCCAGCGCGCAATACACCAGCCAATGACGATCCTGAACGTTGAAGGCAAGGCTGCCGACCAAAGTTTGTTGTTCGTCGCTTTGAGCAATGAGATAGAGGCGATCCTGGTTTTCAGCGTGCAGCATGACGGTATCCATGTCGGTTTTGGTGGGGCGAGAGATTGGCGCATTCAGATGACGAAGCCGTGACGCAGGGCAGGAATCTGCCAAATGGTGAGTTATTTATCGTATAGCGGCGGGCAGGAGGGACGGCTTTCGGTAGAATCCGCGCCGCGGCCGTCGATCTGGCTTCCGCCACACCAGTTTTGTCCGAGGTTCGTGATGTCGCTGCATTTGATGACGCTGTTTACCGCCCATCCCGCCAAATTGATCAACCTGCTCGCCTTGCTGCTGGCCTTTCCGGGCAGCTGGCTGCTGCACGCTACGCGTCGTCGCGAACAACGCGCGTTGGCCAGCCTCGAAGCGCGGAGCCAGAGCCGTCGCATCGATGAGCCAATGTTGATGCTGGATGGTGCGACCTTGCGCATGAACCGGTTTTTCTACCGCTTCGGTTTCGCCTGCCTGGGGTTGGCGCTGCTGGTGTCATGGATCAGCACGCGGGTCTGAGCACACCGTAAAACCAATGTGGGAGTGAGCCTGCTCGCGATAGCGCTGTATCAGCTACAGAGATGTCGGCTGACACAGCGCTATCGCGAGCAGGCTCACTCCCACAGGGTTTGTATCCAGGCCGGAGTTACAGCGGCAACCCGGCCTTCACACGGTACTGATTACGCACCGGCGTGGCGTATTGCAGCACCAGGAACGGACGATGTTCTTCCGGGCAAGCGTCCAGGCGCTGTTGCCATTCTTCCTGGGCTTTCGCCAGTTCGTCGGCAGCAAACACATCAGACGCTTTCGGCACCTGCAACTGCGGGTCGGCATCCTTCCACTGCGCGTAAGCCAGGTAGTGCACCGGGAACAAGCGGTAGCCGCCGAGAATCTGCTTGTCCATCTCGACCGCCAATTGCTTGGTGTCTTCGAACAGCTCGGTGATCGGCGCGGCGAAGTTCACGTGGACTCGCCCCTTGTAGCCGGTAATGCCCTTGGCGATGCTCACGTCGTCCTCGCCTGGCGCCTTGGTGTAGGTGCCGGTGGTGGCGCGGATGTAGAGTTCGCGGGCCTTGGCCTGGTCGCACGGGTCGTATTCGTAGCTGATCGACACCGGGGTGACGTTCAGCGAGCGGATGACTTCGCCGAACGGCTCGTCCTTGCGGCTCATGTGGAACATCTTGAGGATCGCCGACTCGGTCCGGTCGTCGCCGTCCTTGGCCCGGCCTTCGGCCTGCGCGATCCAGATGGAGGCGCAATCGTTGCGGATCGAGTGGTTGATGTACGCCGACAACAGCTGATAAGCCGCCATTTTCTCGCGGCGACCGGTGATCGAACGGTGCACGATGAAGCTCTTGTTCAGGCGCATCAGGTCGCTGACGAAGGGCTTTTGCAGCAGGTTGTCGCCAATCGCGATGCGCGGCGTCGGCAGGCCTGCGTGGTACACGGCATAGTTGACGAAGGCCGGGTCCATCACGATGTCGCGGTGGTTGGCGATGAACAGGTAGGCGCTGCCGGACTTGAATTGCTCGACGCCGGTGTACGTGACACCGTCCGTGGCGCGCTCGATGGTGTGGTCGACGTAATACTCGACTTTGTCCTGCAGCGTGGCCACCGAATCGATGCCGGCGAACTCACGGCGCAGCCGATGAGCTATAAGAGGTTTGAGCATCCAGCCGAAGGCACCGGCAAAACGCGGGAAGCGGAAGTGGGTGAGGATATCTAGAAACGCCTTGTCGCCGAGCAAGCGTGCCAGCACCGCTGGGACTTCGCTGTCGTCGTAAGGTCGGATGGCATCGAATTCGCCCATCATGCTCTCTTGTTAGAAACGGCTAGGGTAAGTAAAGGTTTTGATCGAAAACCAACGGGGCACGGTCTGAAAAGTTAGCCAGACAAAAATAGCCCTGCAAATAGACCGGCGATTATACGCACAAGTCACTTGGGAGACCGCGATGCTGGAAACTGCAGAGTATGAATGTCCGTATTGTGGTGAAGAGGTCGAGACGACTGTGGATTTGTCGGCGGGTGATCAGACCTATATCGAGGACTGTCAGGTGTGTTGTCGGCCAATTAAGTTTGTGTTGCAGGTTCATGGAGAGGAGTGGCATCTCGAAGTGTTCAGCGAGAACGAGTGAGGGCGTCCATGCAGCGAATCTACGAACCGGAAAACCTGATGGAAGGCGAGTTGCTGCAAAGCATGTTGGCCAGCGAGGGCGTCGAGGCGCATCTGGTCGGCCGCGATTTGCTCGGCGGCACCGGCGAATTGCCGATCTTCGGCCTGCTGGGCTTGTCGGTGGATAACGATCAGGCCGAATACGCCCGGGAGTTGATCACCGCGTACAATGCCGCGCTGCCGATGCCCGGCGATGAACCGGAAAGCTTTCCCGGTACGCTGGTCTGTTAGGCTGACGTTCGTTTGATCAAGAGTCGTGTTGCCCCATGTGTGGACGTTATGCCCTGTTTCGCTGGAACCCCGCCTTCGCGGCCCTGCCTGGCTTCCCCGCCGATCAGCAGGCCCAGTGGAATATTTCCCCCAATGATTCGGTGTTGATGCTGCGTGCCGGCGCCGACGGCGAGCGTGAATTGGCCCGCGCCCGTTGGGGGCTGACGCCGCCGTGGCTCACCGATCTGTCCCGCACGCCGGCCCATGCCCGCGCCGAAACCGTGGCCGAGCAACCGATGTTTCGCCAGGCCCTGCGCGAGCGCCGCTGCCTGTTGCCGGCCAACGGTTTTTACGAATGGCGCGGCGGCACCCGCAAGCGTCCGTATTGGCTGACGCCGGGGGAGGGGTCGACGCTGTTTTTCGCGGCGATCTGGGAGGCGTATCCGGTACAGGAGCAGGTGTGGCTGAGCACGGCCGTGATCACGCAACCGGCGGCGAGTCAGCGTCGGCCGTTGATCCTGGATGCGGCGGGACAGGAGGCGTGGCTCGATCCCGAGACGCCGTTGCATGTGTTGCAGGGATTACTGGCCAGTGAACCCGCGGCGTTGCGCGAGCGGGTGTTGGCGAATCTGGTGAATGATCCGAAGTTGAATGGGCCGGAGTGTTTGACTCCCGGCTGATGGGTTGTCTGGGCTGGCCCCATCGCGAGCAGGCTCGCTCCCACAGTTGATCTTCAGTGAACACAAAATTTGTGTGCTACACAGATCCCCTGTGGGAGCGAGCCTGCTCGCGATAAGGTCCGCAGGACCTTCCGGCAATCCTTAAACCTTGAACTGATTGATCAACCGCCGCTGCTGCTCAGCCAGCTTGGTCAAACCCGCACTCGCCGCGCTTGATTCATCCGCACCGCCCGCCACTTCATTGGCCACTTGCCCAATGTTGATCACGTTCCGGTTGATGTCATCCGCCACCGCACTCTGTTCCTCGGCTGCGCTGGCAATCTGCGTGTTCATGTCGTTGATCACCGACACCGCCTGAGTGATCGCATCCAGCGCTTCAGCCGCTTTCGCCGCATGCTGCACGCTTTCGTCGGTGCGGTTCTGGCTGTCTTCCATCACCCGCACCACATCGCGCGTGCCTTGTTGCAGCTGCTGGATCATGGTCTGGATTTCTTCGGTGGCCTTCTGGGTTTTCTGCGCGAGGTTGCGCACCTCATCGGCCACCACCGCAAAACCACGGCCCTGCTCGCCGGCGCGTGCCGCTTCAATGGCGGCGTTCAAGGCCAGCAGGTTGGTCTGCTCGGCGATGCCGCGAATGGCGGTGAGGATCGCGTTGATGTTCTCGCTGTCCTTGGCCAGGTTTTGCACCACGCCGACAGCCTTGCCGATTTCCACGGCCAGCACGCCGATCGAGTTCGACGTATCCCGCACGATCTGTTTGCCCTGAGAGGCCGCCTGATCCGCATGGCTGGCCGCTTGCGCCGCCTGGGTCGCGTTGCGCGCCACGTCCTGGGCGGTAGCGGTCATTTCATGCACCGCCGTGGCGACCTGATCGATCTCGACCATTTGTTTTTGCACACCAATGTTGGTGCGGATGGCGATGTCAGCGGTGTGTTCCGACGAATCGCTGACGCTCTGCACCGACGTCACCACTTGGGTGATCATCGCCTGCAACTTGGCGAGGAAAGTGTTGAAGCCTTTGGCGATCGAGCCCAGTTCGTCGGCGCGATCACTGGTCAGGCGGCGCGTCAGGTCGCCTTCACCTTTGGCAATGTCGTCGAGCATGGCCACCATTTGTTTCAGTGGGCGAGCAATGCCGTGGCCCACCAGCCAGATCACCAGCAAGCCGACGCCGGCGATCAGCAGACCGACCATGGCCATGCCGAAGGTGTCGGATTTGCGCTGGGTGTTCAGGTCGGCCTGGAGTTTTTGCAGGTCGGCCATCACCGCGTTCAGCGGCAGTTGCAGCATCAGCGTCCAGCGAGCGTCGGTCTGGCCGATGCCGAACGGCAGGTACAACTCGATCCGGCCCTGGGCCTTGTCGACGGTGTAGGTGACTTCGCCGCGCTTCAGATTGGCCATGTTGGCGATCTGCTGGCTGTCGAGGATGTCACTGACCTTCTCGCCGAATTTGCTCGGGTCCTTGGTGTAGGCAACGATCCGGCCATTACCGCCGATCAGCGCCATGACGCCCGAGCCGTTGTACAACTTCTGGTTCGCGCCCAGGAGCATTTCCTGGATGAAGTTCACCGAGAGGTCGGCGCCGACGATGCCCTGGAACGCACCGTTGAGCATGATCGGTTCAATAAAGGACGCGAGCATGACGATTTTGTCGCCGACCTTGTAGGGCGCCGGATCGATCACGCAGGATTTTTTGGTTTCTTTCGAGCACAGGTAGTACTCGCTGGCGCGCACGCCGGTAGACAGGGTTTTCTGGTCGTCGACGTCCACCAGTTTGTCCAGGCCCAGGCTGCCGTCTTCGTTGCGGAACCACCACGGCAGGAAACGCCCGTTGCTGGCGTCGATGCCGACGACCTTGGTGTCGACGTAAGCTGCGTCGTTGTGGTCGAGGGCGTTTTTTTCCCAACCGATGTAGGTGCCGAGAATCTTCGGGTTTTTGGCGACGTTTTCCTTGATCAGGCTGATCAATTGCTCGCGGCTCAGGTTCAGTTGCGGCTGGCCATCGGCGCCTGGCGTGCCGATCAGGGCGTTGACCCGCACCAGTCCGCCGGCAATCAGCAGCGGCGCTTCGAGTTCACGCTGGATCTGGCTGACCTGGGTTTGCGCCAGGGACGTCAGGCGCTGCTCGATGACTTGCTCGAATTGCGCCTGGGTCCGATCCTGAACCATGTCTTGCGTCCGTGCGCCGGAAAACAGCGCGTACAGCACCAGGGCCGCCACGACACTTAATACGATGGCGCCAGCGAGGGCCGCCACGGAAAACTGGATGGACTTGAATTTCATGGGTGCTCCGCACGCAAGAGGACTTCTGCGGTGCTGTATCGGCAGGGGGCTCGAGGGCCATGAGTGAGGTGCGACGAAATGGCTGTTTTGGAGCCGTCGATGTCGCAATTGAATCATTGCCGGCCGTGACTGGCCGTGGCGGGTGGCGGTATGTGAATTTTTTCCTACTGTTGATGAGAGCTTTGTCCGAAATCCACGTCTGTATGTCTGTTGTATCTGGCGCCGATACAAATCGACGCCTAGGATACGCGGCATGTTTCGAGGGAGTTTTGTGATGAACAAGCGATTGGTTTTGTGTGCTCTGAGCGCGGGTCTGCTGCTCGCGGGTTGTCAGTCGGTCAACACCACCAGCGGCGGAGCCGTGGGCGTGGAGCGCAAGCAGTACATGTTCAGCATGTTGTCCTCGGACGAGGTCAACCAGATGTACGCCCAGTCTTATCAAAAGACCGTTGGCGAGGCGACCAACAAAGGTGTGCTGGACAAGACCAGCAACGATGCCAAGCGCATCCAGGTGATCGCTGATCGGCTGATCGCCCAGGCGCCGATTTTCCGTCCGGATTCGGCCCAGTGGAAATGGGAAGTCAACCTGATCAAGAGTGACGAGCTCAACGCCAACTGCGGGCCTGGCGGCAAGATCATTTTCTACACCGGGCTGATCGACAGCCTGCAACTGACCGACGATGAAATCGCCGCGATCATGGGCCATGAAATCGCCCACGCCCTGCGTGAGCACGGTCGTGAAGCGATGTCCAAGGCGTACGGCATCGAAATGGCCAAGCAGGGCGCGGGCGCCTTGCTCGGTCTGGGCCAGGACAGCCTGGCCCTGGCGGACACCGTGGCCAACTACGGCATGACGCTGCCCAACAGTCGCGCCAACGAAAACGAAGCGGACCTGATCGGCCTGGAACTGGCGGCCCGCGCCGGTTACAACCCGAACGCCGCGATCACCCTGTGGAACAAGATGAGCAAGGCTTCGGAAGGTTCGCCACCGGAGTTCATGAGCACTCACCCGGCGTCGTCCAGTCGGATTGCTTCGTTGCAGGCGGCGATTCCGAAGGTGATGCCGTTGTACGAGAACGCGCGGAAGTCCTGATCGATATGCGTTGATGCCGCTGACGCCTTCGCGGGCAAGCCTCGCTCCTACAGGTTTTGTGCCGTACACAAATTATGTGATCGCCAAAAAACCTGTGGGAGCGAGCCTGCTCGCGATGAACGATAACGCGGTCTAACGACCTACGACGTTACAGCCACCCGCTGCTCTGCATCGCCTTGTACACCGCGACAATCGCCAGGACGAAGAACGCCGACGCCGCCAGTCGACGAATCAGGGTCAATGGCAATTTGTCCGCCGCAAAGTTACCCGCCAAAACCACCGGCACGTTGGCAATCAACATACCCAGGGTGGTGCCGATAATCACCAGCCACAGTTCCGGGTATTGCGCGGCCAGCATCACGGTCGCGATCTGGGTCTTGTCACCGATTTCCGCGAGGAAGAACGCGATCAATGTTGTCAGGAACGGCCCGAATTTGCGGGCGGTGCTGGCTTCATCGTCATCCATCTTGTCCGGCACCAGGGTCCACAATGCCGTCGCAGCGAAGCTTGCGGCGAGGATCCAGTGCAACACCGCATCCGAGAAGAAACTGCCGACCCAGGCACCTACCGCACCGGCTGCCGCGTGGTTGGCCAGGGTGGCGGCGACGATGCCGGCGATGATTGGCCACGGTTTGCGAAAGCGGGCAGCAAGGATGAGCGCGAGCAGTTGCGTCTTGTCGCCGATTTCGGCCAAGGCAACGATTGCGGTGGGAACGAGAAGTGAATCCAGCATCAGGGTTTTCCTAAGGGGCGGGTCGACACGGCTATGACACGTACAGCCTTCCCGCCCCGGGTAAGGTGTTCGTGTCATAGGTCTTGTCAAACCCTGGCGATCCGTCTGATGCGGACGCTTGGGTCGCATACGCCATGGTCTGAGGACCAAGTATGTTGACGTATGCCGGACGAGCATGGCGCTCGTGGGAGACTACTCCCCTAGGACGGAGCGGATTCTGCCTAGGCAAATCCGATAGGGCAAGTACAAATTGCTAGCCGCGTTTGGCCCGGTAGATTCGGAAACCCTGACCTTCGGCCTTGATTGCGCACACGCCGAGGTGCTCTTCGATCAGCGGTTGGTACTTCAGGAAGCTGTTCGCGACCAGCCGAAGTTCACCGCCGTTTTTCAGATGTTTGGCTGCTTTTCGCAACAAGTTCTCTGTGGCGAAGTAATCGGTGTGCACGCCGACATGGAACGGCGGGTTGCTCAGAATCGCACTCAAACCCATCGGTGCAGCATCGATTCCGTCACCGGTAATGACGTCCGCTTCCAGACCATTGGCAGCCAGGGTCAAGCGACTGCTGGCGGCGGCAAACGCATCCACGTCGAGCAGCGTGACCTGATTGTGCGGGTAACGACGCTTGACCGCCGCGCCCAAAACACCGGCGCCGCAACCGAAGTCCAGCAAATGGCCGCTTGGCAATTTGTCCAGGTGTTCCAGCAACAACGCACTGCCGCGATCCAGCCGACCGTGGCTGAACACGCCCGGCAGGCTGATGACTTTCAGTGGCCCTTCGGCCAGCGGCAATTCGTAGGTCTGGGCCAGGCTTTCCAGGGATTTGGCTTGCGGCGCATCGGCCACGGTGACCAGCCACAGCTGGCAATGACGCGCACTGTCGAGCTTGCGCGGTTTGCCAAACGGGTTCAGTTGCTTGGCCGCGCCTTCGATGCCGCTGCGTTTTTCACCCACCAGGTACAACTCACGCCCAGCCAGGCGCGAGGCGAGGGCGTTGAGGATGTAATCGGTGAGGTCCTTGGATTTGGGCAGAAACACCACGGCGGTGTCGAATTCGCGCTCGGGCGCTGTCACGCCAAAATGGCTGCGCTCGGTGAAACGGGCATCCAGCGCGGCCTGATCGCCGGCGTGCCAGCACCAGCCGTGGGCGTCGGGCAGGCGCCCGAGCAAATCATCGGCGGGCAAACCGGCCAGCAACACCGAACCCTGGAATAACTCGGCCTGACGAAGCAGTACTTCACTGCGCGGATCCATACTCTGCTCCTTGAAAAAAAGTGCCGCAGTTTATCAACTGACGACCCGCAGCGCCTTACCGCTGAAGTATCCCTGCGCGTTTTCGGTCAATTGGCCAACGATCCGCTGCCGCGCCTCGCGACTGCCCCAGGCGTTGTGCGGCGTAACGATCAGGCGTGGAATGTCGGCGGCGAGCAACGGGTTGCCGGCGCTCGGCGGTTCGACGCTCAACACGTCGGTGGCCGCACCGCCGAGGTGGCCGCTACGCAAGGCGTCGGCCAGCGCCTGTTCATCAATCAGGCCGCCACGGGCGGTGTTCACCACAAAAGCGCCGGGTTTCATCGAGGCGAGTTCGCGGGCACCGATGAAGTGGCGAGTGTGTTCGTTGAGCGGGCAGTGCAACGTCAGCGCGTCGATTTGCGGCAGCAGTTCATCCAGCGGCAAACGGTCCGGTCGGGCGGGGCGCCCCGGAATCTGCCCAAGCAGCACGCGCATGCCGAAGGCTTCGGCCAGTCGTGCGACCGCGCCGCCCAGTTCGCCATGACCGAGCAAACCGAGGGTTTTGCCTTCCAGTTCGACGATCGGGTAGTCCAGCAGGCAGAACTGTTTTGCCTGTTGCCAGCGACCTTCACCGACGGCTTTCTGATAATCGGCGAGGCGCGTCGCCAGGTTCAGCAGCAGCATGATCGTGTGCTGCGCCACCGATGGCGTGCCGTAACCCTGGCAGTTGCAGACGGTCACGCCATGGGCGCGGGCGGCGGCGAGGTCGACGTTATTGGTGCCGGTGGCGGTGATCAGGATCAGCTTCAGTTCGGGGCTGGCGGCGATGGCGGCGGCGTCGATCAGGATTTTGTTGCTGATGGCGACGGTGGCGCCCTTGAGGCGTTCGATCACTTGATCCTGCGTGGTCTGCGCAAACAGTTGCAAATCATCGAAGCAGGCGCGCAATGGGCTGAGGTCGAGATCGCCGAGGTCCAGCGAGGGATGGTCGAGGAAAACGGCGCGGCGAGAGTTCGTCATCAACTGTACCTTTTGTGCATTGAACTGAAGGCGTAATCTGCCGAGCCTACCAGATGAAACAAATCGTTACGCAATGCCAGGCCTACGCCGAACCTTGTGGGAGCGGGCTTGCTCGCGAAGGCGTTGTGTCAGACAACATCAATGTCGATTGACACAACGCCTTCGCGAGCAAGCCCGCTCCCACAAGGGCGATGTCAGCCTGGAAGTGATAATTCGACCGTTCAGCCCCCAGAGGAGCCCCCATGTACTGGACAGAGTTCTTGACCGTTGCCCTGATTCACTTGCTGGCCGTCGCCAGCCCCGGCCCGGATTTCGCCGTGGTGGTGCGTGAGAGCGTGACCCACGGTCGTCGCGCCGGCACCTGGACGGCGATGGGTGTCGGTACGGCGATTTTCCTGCACGTCGGTTATTCGCTGCTCGGTATCGGCCTGATCGTGTCCCAGTCAATCGTGCTGTTCAACGCCTTGAAATGGGCGGCTGCCGCGTATCTGCTGTACATCGGTTTCAAGGCCCTGCGCGCGCAACCGGCCAAGCCGGTGACTGACGATCTGCACAAGGAAGCGGGTGAGCGCACCGCTCGCGGCGCCTTCACCTCGGGTTTCGTGACCAACGGTCTGAACCCGAAAGCCACGCTGTTCTTCCTGTCGTTGTTCACCGTGGTGATCAATCCGCATACGCCATTGGCGGTGCAGGCCGGTTACGGGGTTTACCTGGCGGCGGCGACGGCTTTCTGGTTCTGCCTGGTGGCGATGCTGTTCAGCCAGCAGCGTGTACGCGCGGGTTTCGCCCGCATGGGCCACTGGTTCGACCGGACCATGGGCGCCGTGCTGATCGCCATCGGCGTGAAACTCGCGTTTACCGAAATGCATTGATCGACGAACACCACCCTTTGTAGGAGCCGGCTTGCCGGCGAAGCGGTGTGTCTGATGTACCGCGTCGCCCCATTCGCCAGCAAGCTGGCTCCTACAAGGAAAGAGTTCGGCAAACGGGTGAAAATGCTGGCGCAACGCTAGCATTTGCTGAATGTTGCAAATCATTCCTTCGGCTGATTTGGTTGTCATGGAAGGGCACTAGAGTGCTTACTTTCAGCCACGACCGTGCAGTCAGAAAAGGGATTCTTATGTTGCAGACTCGCGTTATCCCCCCAGCCGAAGGCGCTTACCAGTATCCGCTGCTGATCAAACGGCTGCTGATGTCCGGCGCGCGCTATGAGAAAACCCGCGAGATCATTTACCGCGATCAATTGCGCTACAGCTATCCGACCCTGATCGAACGGGTCGCACGCCTGGCCAACGTGCTGACAGCGGCCGGCGTCAAGGCCGGCGATACCGTGGCGGTGATGGACTGGGACAGCCATCGTTATCTGGAATGCATGTTTGCCATTCCGATGATCGGCGCGGTGATCCACACCATCAACGTGCGCCTGTCGCCGGAACAGATCCTCTACACCATGAATCACGCCGAGGACCGCTTCGTGCTGGTCAACAGCGAATTCGTCGGGCTGTACAACGCGATTGCCGGGCACCTGACCACCGTCGAGAAAACCCTGCTGCTGACCGACCTGCCGGAAAAAACCGCCGACCTGCCGAACCTCGTCGGTGAATACGAGCAGTTGCTGGCGGCCGCGAGCACGCAGTACAACTTCCAGGATTTCGACGAAAATTCGGTCGCGACCACCTTCTATACCACCGGCACCACCGGCAATCCCAAAGGCGTGTACTTCACCCATCGGCAACTGGTGCTGCACACCATGGGTGTGTCGACCATCATGGGCGCCATCGACAGCGTGCGGCTGTTGGGCACCAACGACGTGTACATGCCGATCACCCCGATGTTCCATGTGCACGCCTGGGGCTTGCCGTATGTGGCGACCATGCTCGGGCTCAAACAGGTTTATCCGGGGCGCTACGATCCCGAATACCTGGTGGAGCTGTGGCGCAAGGAAAAGGTCACCTTTTCGCATTGCGTACCGACCATCCTGCAGATGGTTCTCAACGCCAAGGCGGCGCAAGGCACCGACTTCGGCGGCTGGAAAATCGTGATCGGCGGCAGTGCATTGAATCGTGCGTTGTACGAAGCCGCCAAAGCCAAAGGCATTCAGTTGACCGCCGCGTACGGCATGTCGGAAACCGGCCCGCTGGTTTCCTGTGCGCACCTCAACGATGAGCTGATGGCGGGCACCGAAGACGAACGCACCACGTACCGGATCAAGGCCGGCGTGCCGGGGCCTTTGGTGGAAGCGGCCATTGTCGACACCGACGGTAACTTCCTGCCCGCCGATGGCGAGACCCAGGGTGAACTGGTGCTGCGTGCGCCGTGGCTCACCGAAGGCTATTTCAATGAGCCGCAGAAGGGCGCGGAGCTCTGGGCCGGTGGCTGGCTGCACACCGGGGACGTGGCGACGCTGGACAGCATGGGCGTGATCGACATTCGCGATCGGATCAAGGACGTGATCAAGACCGGCGGCGAATGGATTTCCTCCCTGGACCTGGAAGACCTGATCAGTCGCCATGCAGCGGTACGCGAAGTAGCAGTGGTGGGCATTGCCGATCCGCAGTGGGGCGAGCGCCCGTTTGCCTTGCTGGTGATCCGCGAGGGCCATGTAATCGGGGCCAGGGAACTCAAGGAGCACCTCAAGCCATTTGTGGAACTGGGGCACCTGAGCAAGTGGGCCATCCCGAGCCAGATCGCCCTTGTTACTGAAATTCCCAAGACCAGTGTCGGCAAACTCGACAAGAAGCGAATTCGCCTCGACATCACTGAATGGCAAGCCAACAACAGCACCTTCCTCTCGACGCTTTAAGCGTCTTCCGGCGTGCCCGAAATGGCACGCCAGCCCCACCAAGCAAGCGCTTGGCTTGTGAAATCAGAATTTTCAGCCATCATTCCCGTGCCGACAGGTGTCGGCTTGGCGAAAGGACTGTTCCAGAGTGGCCGGCAGCTGCAAATCACACTTTAGAGGGATCAAGCAGTACTACCTGCTGGCTATAGTCCGCTCAAGGATTTTTAAGAACGGGGCACACGCACAAAACGGGGCGATGCAACTTTGGAGTGAATTCGGAATGCCTTGGCTTCCGGTCAACCACAGCGTTTTTAAAAGTACTCAATGCCATAACAATAATGCACATGGAGTAGCGTCGATGACATCAGTAAACCAGTTCTGGCGCCGGGCAAAACTGCCTCTGGCTGTCAGTCTTGCCTCTTCGCTCGCCGGGCCCGCATTCGGCGTCAGTTTCAACGTTGGTGAAATCGAAGGTCAGTTCGACTCATCCCTGTCGATTGGTGCCAGTTGGTCTACCGAGAGCGCCAACAAGAACCTCATCGGCGTCAACAACGGTGGTCGTGGCCTGTCCCAGACCTCCGATGACGGCCACTTGAACTTCAAGAGCGGGGAAACCTTCTCGAAGATCTTCAAAGGCATCCATGACCTTGAATTGAAATACGGCGACACCGGCATCTTCGTCCGGGGCAAATACTGGTATGACTTCGAACTCAAGGACGAAGACCGTCCGTTCAAGGACATCAGCGACAACAACCGCAAGGAAGGCGCCAAGTCCTCCGGCGGGCAAATTCTCGACGCCTTCGTCTACCACAACTACTCGGTTGCCGATCAGCCGGGTTCCGTGCGTCTGGGCAAACAAGTGGTCAGCTGGGGCGAGAGTACGTTCATCGGCGGCGGCATCAACTCGATCAACCCGATCGACGTTTCCGCGTTCCGCCGTCCAGGTGCCGAGATCAAGGAAGGCCTGATCCCGGTCAACATGTTCTACGTGTCCCAGAGCCTGACCGAGAACCTTTCCACGGAAGCGTTCTATCAACTGGAATGGGACCAGACCGTTACCGACAACTGCGGTACGTTCTTCTCGCAACCGGACGTGATTTCCGATGGCTGCGATAACAACCTGGCCGTGCTGCGGACCCGTAACGGGCTCAATAACTCGTTGGCGGCCGCTCGTTTGCCAGCCGCCTCGCGCAACGCGGTCCTCAACACGCTGGCTGCCAGGGGCGTGAACTGGGGTAACCCGGACGAAGGCGCGATCGTTCGTCGTGGTCCGGATCGCGATGCGCGTGACAGTGGCCAGTTCGGCGTGTCCTTCAAGTACATGTTCGAGCCGCTGGACACCGAATTCGGTGCCTACATGATGAACTACCACAGCCGTGCGCCGATTTTCAGCGGCAAGGGGGCTCCGGCGAGCGCCTATAACGCACAGGCACTGGGTGGCGCTCTGACTGGCGCACTGGTTGGCACGGGCATTCCGCTGGGAACCGCGGCTGGCATCGTGGGTGGCGCGAACGGACTGGCGGCGCAAACCCTGCCATTGGTGGTGGCGGGTAACTCCAGCTACTTCATCGAATACCCTGAAGATATTCGGCTTTATGGCCTGAGCTTCTCCACCACGTTGCCTACCGGCACCGCCTGGAGTGGTGAGTTCAGCTACCGTCCGAACGCACCGGTACAGCTCAACACCACCGACATCCTCTTTTCCGGCCTGACGCCACTGAACCCTAGCGTTTCCGTGCTGCAAGGGCAGCCTGGTGCGGATCAGCATGGCTATCGTCGCAAGGAAGTGTCTCAACTGCAGACAACCTTCACTCACTTCTTCGATCAGGTGATGGGTGCCGAGCGACTGACGTTGGTGGGCGAGGTTGGCTGGACTCACGTCGGCGGCCTGGAAAGCACTTCGAAAGCCCGTTACGGGCGTGACCCGAGCTACGGCCCAGGTCCATTGCCAAACGGTCAGTGCCAGGCATTGAACGCTTCGACCCTGGCAGGCGGTCCGCAAAACAACGTCAACCGCTACTGCGAAAACGATGGCTTCACCACGACTGACTCCTGGGGCTATCGCGCTCGTGCCATCTGGGAATACAACGACGTCATCGCCGGTGTGAACTTCAAGCCGAACATCGCCTGGTCCCATGACGTCGACGGTTACTCGCCTGGCCCTGGCGGCAACTTCGAGGAAGGTCGCAAAGCGGTCAGCCTGGGTCTCGATGCCGAGTACCAGAACACCTACACCGCGTCCCTGGCCTACACCAACTTCTTTGACGGCAAGTACACCACCGTGGATGACCGCGACTTCGTTGCGCTCAGCTTCGGCGTGAACTTCTAAGCACTGCATTTTCAGGACGAACACACCTATGAAAACAACAAAGAGTCTGTTCAACGCTGGAGTTCTGGGGCTAACGCTGCTGGCGACCAGTGTGATGGCAGCGGTCCCTGCGGCCGAAGCGGACAAGCTGGGCAAGAGCCTGACGCCAATGGGCGCCGAGATGGCGGGCAATGCTGACGGTTCGATTCCAGCCTGGAAGCCGATGGCGAAGAACGCCGGCACCGCCGACGCCAAAGGTTTCCTGTCCGACCCGTTCGCCAGTGAAAAACCGCTGTTCACCATCACGGCGCAGAACGTCGATCAGTACAAGGACAAGCTTGCTCCAGGCCAGTACGCGATGTTCAAGCGTTACCCGGAAACCTTCAAGATGCCGGTTTACCCGTCCCATCGCGGCGCGACCGTGCCGGATGACGTGTTCGCTGCCATCAAGAGAAACGCCACTGCCACGGAGCTGGTGTCCGGCGGCAACGGGCTGAAAAACTTCGAGACAGCCGTACCGTTCCCGATTCCAAAGAGCGGCGTTGAGGTTATCTGGAACCACATCACCCGTTATCGCGGTGGCAGCGTGACCCGTCTGGTGACCCAGGCCACCCCGCAGCCGAACGGCTCGTACAGCTTGGTGTACTTCCAGGATCAGTTCGTATTCCGCGACAAGATGAAGGATTACGATCCGGCGAACCCGGGCAACATCCTGTTCTACTTCAAGCAGGAAGTGACCGCGCCTGCACGTCTGGCCGGTGGTGTGCTGCTGGTGCACGAAACCCTCGATCAGGTGGCGGAACCACGTTCGGCGTGGGTCTACAACGCCGGTCAGCGTCGTGTGCGTCGTGCTCCGCAAGTGTCTTATGACGGGCCGGGTACCGCGGCGGACGGCCTGCGTACCTCCGACAACCTGGACATGTACAACGGTGCACCGGATCGTTACGACTGGAAGCTCGAAGGCAAGAAAGAGATGTACATCGCCTCCGACAGCTACAAGCTCGACGATCCGAAGCTGAAGTACGCCGACATCATCAAGGCCGGTCACATCAACCAGGACCTGGCTCGTTACGAGCTGCGTCGGGTCTGGCATGTGGTTGCAACCCTGAAGGAAGGTCAGCGTCACATCTACGCCAAGCGTGACTTCTACATCGACGAAGATACCTGGCAAGCAGCGGTCATTGATCACTACGACGGTCGCAATCAACTCTGGCGTGTAGCGGAAGCTCACTCCCAGAACTACTACAACGTTCAAGTGCCTTGGTACACCCTGGAAGCCCTCTACGACCTGCAGTCCGGCCGTTACCTGGCACTGGGCATGAAGAACGAAGAGAAGTCGGCATACAACTTCGGTTTCACTGCCACCACCAGCGACTTCACGCCGGCGGCATTGCGTCAGACCGGGGTTCGTTAACCTGAACTGAACAGAGGCCGCATCCTCGAAAGAAGCCCCGACTGGTTCGGGGCTTTTTTTTGTTCGTAGACTTTTTGTAGCCATTTGTAGCAATAACCTTCATTACCTCTTCGTTTACCGCTAGTCTGCGGACATCTGCAACGCCGCCAACAGCATTTCAAACAAGAGCCGGCCATGACTGATCTGTCCCCACTCCCGGGCCATGCAAGCGTTACCGTCGCAACATTGGACGGGCGTTTTTATCGGCCTCCGCTGCCCGACGGCCATGTGCTGCGGCCTCGTTTATGCGAGCGCCTCAGTGCCGGTCTCGGTGGCCGGCTGCTGCTGGTCAGCGCGCCGGCGGGGTTTGGCAAGAGCTCATTGGCTGTGGAGTTCTGTCAGGGGCTGCCGGCGCATTGGCAAAGTCTCTGGCTGGGGTTGAGTCCGCGGGACAACGATCCAGGCCGTTTTCTGGAGCGATTGCTCGAAGGCCTTCAGGACTTTTTTCCGCAGTTGGGCCGCCAGTCTCTGGGGCTGCTGAAAATGCGCCAGCGGCATCAGCCGTTTGCTTTTGAAGAATGGCTGGACGGCTTGCTCGATGAGTTGGCCGTGCACCTGTTGCCGACAGCGCCATTGCTGCTGGTCCTTGATGACTATCATCTGGCCCAGGGGCCGGTGCTCGATCGTTGCCTGCAGTTTTTCCTCAATCACCTTCCCGACGGCTTGCTGGTGATGGTCACCAGTCGCCAGCGTCCGGACTGGCATCTGGCGCGGCTGCGGTTGTCGCGACAATTGCTTGAGTTGCATGAGCAGGATCTGCGCCTGACCCACGACGAAGCCTTGACCCTGCTCGATCGGCACAGCAGTTCGTTGCGAGGCGAAGCACTGGAAAACCTGATCCAGCGCAGTGAAGGCTGGGTTGCCGGCTTGCGTTTCTGGTTGCTGGCGGCCTCCGAAGCGGGTTCCGACGGTGCGTTACCCCAGTCCCTGCACGGTGGGGAAGGGCTGATTCGCGATTACCTGCTCGAAGAAGTCATCGATTGCCTGCCCGCCGAGGTGCAGTCGTTCCTTTATGACACGGCCCCTCAAGAGCGTTTTTGCAGCGAGCTGTGCGATGCCGTTCGCGAAGCGCATGACAGTGCCGAGATCCTGCGTTTTCTGCTTGCGCACCAAGTGTTCCTCGTACCGCTGGACGAACATGGCCACTGGTACCGCTATCACCATCTGTTTTCCGACCTGCTGCGCACCCGGCCAACCTCACAGGCGATGGTGCCGGCGGCCAGCCTGCATCTGCGCGCGTGTCGCTGGTTCAATGCCCAGGGCCTGCTCGATGAGGCGGTGGAGCAGGCGTTGCGCGCCGGGCATCTGGATGTCGCGGCCAACCTGGTGCAGAACCTTTCGGAAGAGCAATTGCTGGCGGAACAGAATGTCGGCATGTTGCTGCGCTGGAAAATGGACTTGCCCGACAGCCTGCTGATCAGCACGCCACGGTTGATCGTGCTTTACAGCTGGGCCTTGGGGCTGGCCTGTCAGCTCGACGCCGCCGAAGAGTTGGCCAATCATCTGAGCCGCTTCCTGCCGGCGCCGTCGGCCACAGCGCAGAAATCCATGCTGGCGCAATGGCTGGCATTGAGCGGGATCATTGCCCGCGGGCGCGGCAACCGCGAATTGACGCTGCTGTATTGCACCGAAGCGCTGGAAAGCCTGCCATCGAAACGCTACGGCCAGCGCCTGATGTGTCTCTCGACCCTTTCCAACCTGGCCATTGCCGACGGCGACTTGTGGCGTGCCCGTGGTTTGAACCGCGATTCGCTTGAACTGGCGCAACGGGTGGGTAATCCGTTGTTCGAAGCGCTGGCCCATTATGACCGGGCGCGCGTGTTGCAGGCACGAGGGGAAATCCTGCGCTCGCTGGACGAAGTCCGTCAGGGACTGCAACGCCTGCAAGGGTTGTCGCCGCAGCGGCTGTATGCCGTGCGCGCTCGATTGACCTTGTACGAAGGATTTCTGCTGGCCCTGCGCCTGCAACCACAGACCGCGCGGCTGCGTTTGCAGGCCGGTTTGACTGAGGCCCGAGCCTGTCGCGACATCAGTGTTTTGATCGGCCATTGCGTGATCGCCCGGCTCGAAGGCAGCAGCGGCGAGTTCGCCAAGGCCTTTGCCGAACTCGCCGAAGCCGAACGGCTGATGCACATCTGGGACGTCCCGCCGATTTACTATCTGGCGATGATCACCCTGGTCAAATGCGAACTCTGGCTGGCCCAGGGACGCACCGATCTGGCAGAAGCCTGGCTCGCACGACTGGGCCAGACCTACAACGGCGAAACGCCTGCGGCACCGCCGGAATTCCATCCGCAACTGCCACTGCATATCGAGTTGCAGCAGGCTTTGCTTGAGGTCATTCAGGCGCAGCCGATGCTGGCCGAAGGGCGATTGAATGCGTTACTCGAGCATGGTCAGCAAACCGGTCGGCAGTTGCTCAGTGTGATGGCGCTGACACAAAAAACCGAACTGCTCCTTGCGCACAACCGCGAGCCTGAAGCCCGGCAGTCCTTCGCTCAGGCCCTTGAAGCGGCCAGTGGCGGCGCGCTGCAGCCTTTTGATGGCTTGTTGAATAAATGCCCTGACTGGCTTCGCGAGCAACTGCAGAACTGCGCGAAAGCGACGGTATCGCAGAGCCTGTCGGAGCGACTCCCCGTTATCGCTGCACGCCTTGCTCCGGAGCCCTCACAAGCCTGCGAGCAACTCAGTTCCCGCGAACTGTCGGTTCTGAAACTCATTGCCCAAGGCTGCTCGAACCAGGAAATCAGCGATCAACTGTTCATTTCCCTGCACACGGTTAAAACCCACGCCAGCCACATCAACAGCAAGCTCGGGGTTGAGCGGCGCACGCAGGCGGTGGCGAGGGCCAAGGCATTGGGAGTGTTGGGCTGACGTAGTGTGACGATACACAGGCGGTCAATGGCTGGACGCAATTGTGTGCGAAAATCCCCCGTCCCCGTTTTTATCGAGCATGCCCCGATGTCCCAACTACCGACCCTCATCCGCGAAACCTTCCCCGTAGGCCCGTTGCAGTGCAACTGCACGATCATCGGCGATCCGGTGACGAAGAAGGCCATCGTGGTCGATCCGGGCGGCAATCACGAATTGATCCTCGCCCGGCTAGATGCCCTGGGCCTGAAGGTTGTCAGCATCATCCATACCCATGCGCACCTCGATCACTTCCTGGCCTCCGGTCAGTTGAAGGAGAAAACCGGCGCGACCCTGCACTTGCACAAAGAGGATCAGTTCCTCTGGGACAATCTGGAGATGCAATGCCAGATGTTCGGGGTGCCATACACGCCGGTTCCATCGCCGGATCGCTGGTTGGCCGACGATGAAGAACTCGCCTGCGGTTGCGGCGTGGCGTTGCACACGCCAGGTCATACGCCGGGTTCCATGAGCTTTTGGTTTTCAGAGGCTAAGCTGCTGATTGCCGGTGACACGTTGTTTCGTCGCGGGGTAGGGCGCACGGATTTGTGGGGTGGCGATCAGGCGACCATCGTGCGTTCGATCAAACAGCGCCTGTACACCCTTGATGAAGACGCAACGGTGGTGACCGGTCATGGTCCGGATACGCGTCTGGGTGATGAAATGCGCGACAACCCTTTTGTGCGGGCTTAAGGGGATCGACGGAATTTTCTGCACCCGAAATGATCAAACGCCCGCAAAGAACCAATGCCTAAGACCCGTTGCATCCCAGAATGCAAAAAGTAGGAGCTCTTCATGTTCACCAAGCAGCGTTTGATTATTGTCGCTACGGCTGTGGCCTTGCTGTCAGGCTGCGCCTCGCCCAACCCATATGACAGCAGCCAGGGGCAGGCCGACGGTGGTTCCACGGGCATGAGCAAAACCGCCAAGTACGGCGGCCTCGGCGCTCTGGCGGGTGCGTTGGCCGGTGCCGCCATCAACCACGATAACCGTGGCAAGGGTGCGCTGATCGGCGCCGCCGTAGTGGGTGCTTCGGCTGCCGGTTACGGTTACTACGCCGACCAGCAAGAGAAAAAGCTGCGCGCCAGCATGGCCAACACCGGTGTTGAAGTGCAGCGCCAGGGCGATCAGATCAAGCTGATCATGCCGGGCAACATCACGTTCGCCACCGATTCGGCGAACATCGCTTCCAGCTTCTATCAGCCGCTGAACAACCTGGCCGGTTCGCTCAAAGAGTTCAACCAGAACCAGATCGAAATCGTTGGCTACACCGACAGCACCGGCAGCCGTCAGCACAACATGGACCTGTCCCAGCGTCGTGCGCAGAGCGTGGCGACTTACCTGACGTCCCAAGGTGTCAGTGGTGCCAACCTGTCGGCGCGCGGCGCCGGGCCGGATAACCCGATTGCCAGCAACGGCGACGTCAATGGCCGGGCACAGAACCGTCGCGTCGAGGTCAACCTCAAGGCGATTCCGGGTCAAGAGTATCCACAGCAGTAAACGCAGCCCCTTTACTCACCTGACTGAACCCCAGGCGTAAAAAAAACCGCCCGATCCTAAACAGATCGGGCGGTTTTTTTGTGTCGAAAGTTCTGGCCCCTTCGCGGGCAAGCCCGCTTCCACAGTGACCGAGTCGCTTGATAGGTACGCGATCCCTGTGGGAGCGGGCTTGCCCGCGAAGGGGCTATTGGATCAGCAACAAAAAAGCCCCCGGACAATCACTCGTCCGAGGGCTTTTGTGTATCGCGCGAAACCTGATTACTTCTTCAGGCCGTAATGCTCATCAAGCATGCCCGGCGCGTTCGGGGCTTTGGGGGCGTAGTCGCGAGGCGGCTCCTGATTGCGCGGTGGCGTCAGGCGTTCCCGTGGGGCCGCTGCCGCGTCGGCGTGCAGCGAAGCCAGCAGGCGTTGGCGGGTTTGCTCGTCCAGGGCCAGGCGGTTGGCACCCTCGGCGAGGTGATCCTGCACTTCCTGATAGCTCTGAGTCAGTTTCTTGACCAGGTTTGCAGTGCTGTTGAAGTGGGTAACCACCTCGTTCTGATAACTGTCAAAACGTTCCTGAATGTCATCCAGCTGACGTTGGGTGCTGCTCGGCGCGGCGTTCGGCACCAGGCGAGCGATCAGGAATCCAATGGCGACACCCACAACCAGGGCAAGAGTCGGCAACAACCAAACTAAGAGCGAGTGTTCCACGAGTCCTTCCTCTATAAACGGCTTTGCTTTACGTTAACGGCTCGAACCTGCGCTGTATACCGCGATTCACTCGCAATACATCGGCACAGACAATTTGCTAGACGAGTCGACCCGATTCGAGGTCACGGAGTTCCTTCCTTGCTTATGCGCGAAACCCCTGTAGTGATTGACGGCCCGGTCGGGCAATTGGAAGCACTTTACCTGGATATCGAGCAGCCGCGCGGCATCGCGCTGATCTGCCACCCGAACCCGGTGCAGGGCGGCACCATGCTCAACAAAGTGGTCTCGACCCTGCAGCGCACCGCGCGCGATGCCGGTTTGATTACCTTGCGTTTCAATTACCGTGGCGTCGGTGCCAGCGAAGGTACGCACGACATGGGGACCGGCGAAGTCGACGATGCCCAGGCAGCGGCCGCATGGCTGCGCGCCAAACATCCTGATTTGCCGCTGACGTTGTTCGGTTTCTCCTTCGGTGGTTTTGTTGCAGCAAGTCTCGGCGGACGCCTGGAAGCGCAGGGTGAACAGCTCAAACATTTGTTCATGGTGGCCGCTGCTGTCACCCGGCTCAACGGTTACGACCTGCTGCCGGTGAACTGCCCGCTGACCCTGATCCAGCCGGAAACCGATGAAGTCATTGACCCGCAAGCCGTCTACGACTGGTCCGAGAAACTCGATCGTCCCCATGAGCTGCTGAAAGTGGCAGAATGCGGACACTTTTTTCATGGCAAGCTGACCGATCTCAAGGATCTGATCCTGCCGCGTCTTTCGAATTGATTGCAGTCTGACAAGCGATTACCCATGACGACTCGTACCCGTATTCTCACCGGCATCACCACCACCGGCACGCCGCACCTGGGCAACTACGCCGGCGCCATCCGCCCGGCGATCCTTGCCAGCCGCGACAGCAATGCCGATTCGTTCTACTTCCTGGCCGACTACCACGCCCTGATCAAATGCGATGACCCGCTGCGCATCCAGCGCTCGCGTCTGGAAATCGCCGCGACCTGGCTGGCTGGTGGCCTGGATGTGGACCGCGTGACGTTCTATCGCCAATCCGACATCCCGGAAATCCCGGAGCTGACCTGGCTGCTGACCTGCGTTGCCGCCAAGGGCTTGCTCAACCGCGCCCACGCCTACAAGGCTTCGGTGGACAAGAACGTCGAAACCGGCGAAGACCCGGATGCCGGTATCACCATGGGCCTGTACAGCTATCCGGTGCTGATGGCCGCGGACATCCTGATGTTCAACGCACACAAGGTGCCGGTCGGTCGTGACCAGATCCAGCACGTGGAAATGGCCCGGGATATCGGTCAGCGCTTTAACCACCTGTTTGGCCAAGGCAAAGAATTTTTCACCATGCCCGAGGCGCTGATCGAAGAAAGCGTCGCGACGCTGCCCGGTCTCGACGGTCGCAAGATGTCGAAGAGCTACGACAACACCATTCCGTTGTTCAGCAGCGCCAAAGAGATGAAAGACGCGATCTCGCGGATCGTCACTGACTCCCGTGCGCCGGGCGAAGCCAAAGATCCAGACAATTCGCACCTGTTCACGCTGTTCCAGGCCTTTGCCACCCCGGCACAGTCCGACGAATTCCGCAGCGAATTGTTGCAGGGCCTGGGTTGGGGCGAGGCGAAGAATCGTCTGTTCCAACTGCTCGACAGTGAACTGGGCGAGTCCCGCGAGCGTTATCACCAACTGATTGAACGCCCGGCTGATCTGGAAGACATCCTGCAAATCGGTGCGAAAAAGGCCCGTGCCGTAGCGACGCCTTTCCTTAACGAATTGCGCGAAGCGGTCGGCTTGCGTTCTTTCGTGGCGCAGACGCAAGTCGCGGCGACCACCAAGAAGAAAGCCGCGAAAGCTGCGCGTTTTGTCAGCTTCCGCGAAGACGACGGCAGTTTCCGCTTCCGCCTGCTGGCGGCCGATGGCGAGCAACTGCTGCTGTCGCGCAACTTTGCTGACGGTAAAACCGCTGGCCAGGTGACCAAGCAACTGCAAGCGGGCCAGCCTCTGGACGTGCGCAATCAAGACCTGAGCTTCAGCGTCTGGCTGGAAGGCGAATGCGTGGCCGATAGCCCGGCGTTCGCCGACACTGCGGCCCGTGACGTTGCCATCGACGCTTTGCGGATTGCGCTGACGCCGGTTCAGGAATAATCAACGGCTCGGTCCGACCAAGGGCCGATTGCCATTCCCACGGGCCATCGCTACAGTGACGGCCCGTTTTTGTTGCCTTGCTAACGAATTATGACGCCCCTAGAACGATATCAAGCTGATCTGAAACGCCCGGAATTCTTCCATGACGCCGCGCAGGAAACCGCCGTGCGCCATTTGCAGCGCCTGTACGACGATCTGGTCGCGGCCTCGCAGAACAAACCGGGCCTGCTCGGCAAACTGTTTGGCAAGAAAGAACAGGCGCCGGTCAAGGGCCTGTATTTCTGGGGCGGCGTAGGTCGCGGCAAGACTTACCTGGTCGACACCTTCTTCGAAGCGCTGCCGTTCAAGGAAAAGACCCGGACTCACTTCCACCGCTTCATGAAGCGTGTGCACGAAGAGATGAAGACCCTCGGTGGCGAGAAAAACCCGCTGACCATCATCGCCAAGCGCTTCTCCGACGAGTCGCGAGTGATCTGTTTCGATGAATTCTTCGTTTCCGACATCACCGACGCGATGATCCTCGGCACGCTGATGGAAGAGCTGTTCAAGAACGGTGTGACCCTGGTTGCCACTTCGAACATCGTCCCGGACGGTTTGTACAAGGACGGCTTGCAGCGTGCGCGCTTCCTGCCGGCCATCGCGCTGATCAAGCAGAACACCGAGATCGTCAACGTCGACAGCGGCGTCGATTATCGTCTGCGTCACCTCGAGCAAGCGGAACTGTTCCACTTCCCGCTCGATGAAGCGTCTCACGAAAGCCTGCGCAAGAGCTTCCGTGCGCTGACGCCGGAATGCACGGCGGCCATCGAGAACGATGTGCTGATCATCGAGAACCGCGAAATCCGTGCCTTGCGCACCTGCGATGACGTGGCCTGGTTTGACTTCCGCGAGCTCTGCGACGGCCCACGCAGCCAGAACGATTACATCGAACTGGGCAAGATCTTCCACGCCGTGCTGCTCAGCGGTGTCGAGCAAATGAGCGTCACCACCGACGACATCGCCCGACGCTTTATCAACATGGTCGACGAGTTCTACGACCGTAACGTGAAGCTGATCATTTCCGCCGAAGTCGAGCTCAAAGACCTCTACACCGGCGGTCGCCTGAACTTCGAATTCCAGCGCACCCTCAGCCGTCTGCTGGAAATGCAATCCCACGAATTCCTGTCCCGGGCGCATAAGCCGTAGGAAATTTCGGAAAATGAAAAAGGCCTGCAATTGCAGGCCTTTTTTGTGCGTTGCAGATCCCCTGTAGGAGCACGGCTTGCCGGCGATGGCTATCTCAAGGACGCCATCGCCAGCGAGCTGTGCTCCTACAGGGTTTGCGGGGTTTTACGCCGCTTGCTGAAACTGCTGCCGATACTGGTTCGGCGACAACTCGGTGTGCTGGCGGAACAGCCGCGCGAAGAAGCTCGCATCGTCGTAACCGACTTCATAACTGATGGTCTTGATGCTCTTGCGGCTGCCGGACAGCAAGCCCTTTGCCGTTTCAATGCGCAGGCGTTGCAGGTAATGCAGCGGCTTGTCGCCGGTGGCGGTCTGGAAGCGGCGCATGAAGTTGCGGATGCTCATGCCGTGCTCGCGCGCAACGTCTTCGAAGCGGAACTTGTCGGCGAAGTGCTCTTCGAGCCAGTGCTGGATCTGCAGGATGATCACGTCCTGGTGCAGCTTCTGGCCACCGAAGCCGATGCGTCCCGGCGAGTAGCTGCGTTGCACTTCATAGAGAATGTCGCGGGCCACGGCCTGGGCCACGTTGGCGCCGCAGAAACGCTCGATCAGATAGATATAGAGATCGCACGCCGACGTGGTGCCGCCGGCGCAATAGAGGTTGTCGGCGTCGGTCAGATGCTTGTCCTGATTGAGATAAACCCTCGGGAAACGCTCGGCAAAGGCATTGAAGAAGCGCCAGTAAGTGGTCGCTTCCTTGCCGTCGAGCAGCCCGGCTTCGGCGAGCCAGAACACCCCGGTGGCCTCTCCGCACAGTACCGCGCCGCGCGCATGCTGCTGGCGCAACCACGGCAGGATCTGTGGGTAACGTTGGCAAAGGGTTTCGAAATCGTCCCAGAACGCCGGGAGGATGATGACGTCAGCGTTTTCCAGGCCGCCGTCCACCGGCATGATCACGTCGCTGAAGCTGTTGACCGGTTTGCCGTCGGGGCTGACCAGGCGCGTTTCGAACGCCGGTGTCAGGCCCTGGCCCAGTTGTTTGCCGTAACGCAGGCTGGCCAGGTGGAAGAAATCCTTGGCTTGCATGAGGGTGGAAGCGAAAACCCGGTCGATAGCCAGGATGCTGACGCGCCGCAAGGGCGTGGAGACTTGGTTAGACATAATTCAACTTTATTCTTATAGGGGAAAGTGGTCACCAGACGGCTGGATCGTCTTATTTTTTGTCGGATGTGTCCAGTGTCCTGTATCGGAAGCGAGGCTTAGTCTCTGAAGGTCTATTCCTTCTAACAATAACGACAGGTGCCGCATGATCCCCAGAACCTTGTTCAGTTCCGAGCACGAACTTTTTCGCGACAGCGTGCGAACCTTCCTCGAAAAAGAGGCCGTGCCGTTTCATGGGCAATGGGAAAAACAAGGCTATATCGACCGCCAACTCTGGAACAAGGCAGGGGAGGCGGGGATGCTCTGTTCGCACCTGCCGGAAGAGTACGGCGGGCTGGGAGCGGATTTTCTCTACAGTGCGGTGGTGATCGAAGAGGTGGGGCGTCTGGGGCTGACCGGGATCGGTTTTTCCCTGCATTCCGACATCGTCGCGCCGTACATCCTGCATTACGGCAGCGAAGCGCTGAAACACAAATACCTGCCAAAACTGGTGTCCGGCGAGATGGTCACCGCGATTGCCATGACCGAGCCGGGTGCCGGTTCCGACCTGCAAGGGGTGAAAACCACGGCGGTGCTCGATGGCGATGAATATGTGATCAACGGTTCGAAGACATTCATCACCAACGGCTATCTCGCGGACCTGGTGATTGTCGTGGCCAAGACCGATCCGAAGGCAGGCGCGAAGGGTACCAGCCTGTTTCTGGTCGAGGCCGACACGCCGGGTTTTGCCAAGGGCAAGCGCCTGGAAAAAGTCGGCATGAAAGCGCAGGACACCTCGGAGCTGTTCTTCCAGGATGTTCGCGTGCCGAAAGAAAACCTGCTGGGCCAGGCCGGGATGGGCTTCGCGTATCTGATGCAGGAATTGCCGCAAGAGCGTCTGACGGTTGCTGTTGGCGGGCTGGCATCGGCTGAGGCTGCGCTGCAATGGACGCTGGAATACACCCGCGAGCGCAAGGCGTTCGGCAAGGCGATTGCCGACTTCCAGAACACCCGCTTCAAGCTGGCGGAGATGGCGACCGAGATCCAGATTGGCCGGGTCTTCGTCGATCGTTGCCTGGAGTTGCACCTGCAAGGCAAGCTCGATGTGCCGACGGCGGCGATGGCCAAGTATTGGGGCACGGACCTGCAATGCAAGGTGCTCGACGAGTGCGTGCAGTTGCATGGCGGCTACGGGTTCATGTGGGAATACCCGATCGCCCGGGCGTGGGCGGATGCGCGGGTGCAGCGGATTTATGCTGGCACCAACGAAATCATGAAAGAGATTATTGCGCGGTCACTGTAGGAGCCGGCTTGCCGGCGATTGAAGCGACGCGGTTTTGGCTGTAACCGCGTTGTCCCAATCGCCAGCAAGCCGGCTCCTACAAGTGCGGGTTACGGTGCTGGATTCGGGTGATCCTTGTGGATTGCCTCAATCCCCGCCAGCACTTCATCGGAAAGTTTCAACTCGAAGCTGGCAATGTTGCTGTCCAGCTGTTCCAGCGTCGTCGCGCCGATGATGTTGCTGGTCACGAACGGCTGCTGTGTCACAAACGCCAAGGCCATTTGCGCCGGGTCCAGACCGTGCTCGCGGGCCAGCGCCACATAACGGCTGCAGGCGGCTTCCGACTGTGGATTGAAATAGCGGCTGAAGCGGCTGTAGAGGCTCAGGCGACCTTTCGGCGGACGCGCGCCACCTTCGTACTTGCCCGACAGGAAACCGAACGCCAGCGGCGAATAGGCCAGCAGGCCGCACTGTTCGCGGATGGCGATTTCCGCCAGGCCGACTTCGAAGCTGCGGTTGAGCAGGTTGTACGGGTTCTGGATCGACACTGCACGCGGCCAGCCACGGGCTTCGGCCAGCGCCAGGAAACGCATGGTGCCCCACGGTGTTTCGTTGGACAGGCCGATGTGGCGGATCTTGCCGGCCTTGACCTGTTCGTCCAGCGCTTCGAGGGTGTCCTCCAGCGGGGTCAGGTTCGCTTCGCTCTTGTGTTTGTAGCCCAGTTGGCCGAAGAAATTGGTGCTGCGCTCCGGCCAGTGCAATTGATAGAGGTCGATGTAGTCGGTCTGCAGACGCTTGAGGCTCGCATCCACGGCTTCGGAGATGTGCTGGCGGTTGTGGCGCAGGTTTTTGTCGCGGATGTAGTCGATGGTGTTGCCGGGGCCGGCGATCTTGCTGGCCAGGATCCAGTCGGCGCGATCACCGCGGCTTTTGAAGTAATTGCCGATGTAGCGTTCGGTGGTGGCGTAGGTTTCGGCTTTCGGTGGTACCGGGTACATCTCGGCGGTGTCGATGAAATTGATCCCGGCGCTTTTGGCCCGTTCAATCTGTGCGAAGGCTTCAGCTTCACTGTTTTGCTCGCCCCAGGTCATGGTTCCGAGGCAGATGGCGCTCACGTTCAGATTGGTTCGGCCTAGCTGTCGATAATCCATCAGGTGCTCCTTGGGCAAAACAATCATAAAAGCAGGTTGAAATATTTTTCGCAATCTGCATAATTGCGCACCTCTTTCTGCAGTGGAAGTGATGCGCCGCCGCCGAAGAATCTTGCCGTTGAACGGACGCGCCGACCCGAGCCCCCGAAAGCGTCTGTATCCGGCTGCCTTTGACTTGTCAAAGTACGCACTATTCAGTAAGATCCGCCGTCTAATTTACAGGGCGGCCCCTGAGGCTATAAAGAATGAAAACTTTTACTGCTAAACCGGAAACAGTACAGCGCGACTGGTTTGTCGTCGACGCTGCAGGTCAGACCCTGGGTCGTCTGGCCACCGAAATCGCGAGCCGTCTGCGTGGCAAGCATAAAGCTGAGTACACTCCTCACGTTGACACCGGCGATTACATCGTCGTTATCAATGCCGAGCAGATTCGTGTAACCGGTGCTAAAACCACCGACAAAATCTACTACTCCCACTCCGGTTTCCCGGGCGGCATCAAGTCGATCAACTTCGAAAAGCTGATCGCTAAAGCCCCTGAGCGCGTGATCGAGACCGCGGTCAAAGGCATGCTGCCTAAGAACCCGCTGGGTCGCGACATGTATCGTAAGCTGAAAGTCTATGCGGGCGCTGTACACCCTCATACTGCTCAGCAGCCCCAAGAACTGAAGTTTTAACGGAATAGTTCATTATGTCGGCGACTCAAAATTACGGCACTGGCCGTCGCAAGACCGCAACCGCACGCGTTTTCCTGCGTCCGGGTACTGGTAACATCTCCATCAACAACCGTTCGCTGGATAATTTCTTCGGCCGCGAAACTGCCCGCATGGTAGTTCGTCAGCCGCTGGAATTGACTGAGACTGTCGAGAAGTTCGACATCTACGTCACCGTGATCGGCGGTGGTGTAAGTGGTCAAGCTGGCGCAATCCGCCACGGCATCACTCGCGCTCTGATGGACTACGACGAAACCCTGCGTAGCGCTCTGCGCAAAGCTGGCTTCGTTACCCGCGACGCCCGTGAAGTTGAACGTAAGAAAGTCGGTCTGCGTAAAGCGCGTAAGCGTCCGCAGTACTCGAAGCGTTAATTCGCTTTCACGTTCAAAAAGAACGCCCAGTTTCCTCACGGAGCTGGGCGTTTTTTTATGTGTGCGATTTATCAAAGAATTGCTCTGTGACAACTTGCCACATCCGCAGAGCCCCTATACTACAAGGCTTGGCAGTGGAGCCCTTCGGTAATTACCTTGTCAGAATTGGGGCTTTTCATTACCATTCGGCAAAATTTTTATAAGTACATAGTTTTACTTAGTAGATGCCTGATTTAACAGGCCACAAAGCTGATGGGAGAGGACTGAATGAGCAATGACGGCGTGAATGCAGGCCGGCGTCGCTTCTTGGTAGCAGCCACATCCGTGGTGGGTGCTGCAGGAGCGGTGGGGGCTGCGGTCCCGTTCGTGGGGTCATGGTTTCCCAGTGCCAAGGCGAAAGCCGCAGGTGCACCGGTGAAAGTGAATGTCAGCAAAATCGAGCCAGGCCAGCAGATGATTGCTGAGTGGCGCGGTCAGCCGGTGTTCATTGTCCGCCGTACCGAGGAAATCCTGGGGAATCTGAAAAAGATCGAGGGCCAGCTGGCTGACCCGACCTCCAAGAACTCGACACAACCGACCTATGTCGACCCGGTTACGCGTTCGATCAAGCCAGAGGTTCTGCTGCTGATCGGTATCTGTACGCACTTGGGTTGCTCGCCGACCTTCCGTCCCGAAGTGGCACCTGCTGATCTGGGCAAGGACTGGGTAGGCGGCTATTTCTGCCCGTGCCACGGTTCCCACTACGATCTGGCTGGCCGCGTCTACAAGTCGCAACCTGCGCCTTTGAACCTGCCAGTTCCCCCGCATTCCTATGAGACCAATGAGATTATTGTCATTGGCGTCGATACGGAGAAAGCGTGATGAGCAAGTTCATGGATTGGGTTGATGCGCGCTTTCCCGCGACCAAAATGTGGGAAGACCATCTCAGCAAGTACTACGCCCCGAAGAACTTCAACTTCTTCTACTTCTTTGGTTCCCTGGCGCTGCTCGTTCTGGTCAACCAGATCGTTACCGGTGTCTGGCTGACCATGAGCTACACCCCGTCGGCGGAAGAAGCGTTTGCTTCCGTCGAATACATCATGCGCGACGTCGAGTACGGCTCGATCCTGCGTCTGCTGCACTCCACCGGCGCTTCGGCGTTCTTCATCGTGGTTTATCTGCACATGTTCCGTGGCTTGCTCTACGGTTCGTATCAGAAGCCGCGTGAGCTGGTGTGGGTCTTCGGCATGCTGATCTACCTGGCGCTGATGGCGGAAGCCTTCATGGGTTACCTGCTGCCGTGGGGCCAGATGTCCTACTGGGGTGCCCAGGTGATCATCTCGCTGTTCGGTGCGATCCCGGTCATCGGTAACGACCTGACTCAGTGGATCCGTGGTGACTACCTGATTTCCGGTATCACGCTGAACCGCTTCTTTGCCCTGCACGTTGTTGCCCTGCCGATCGTGATTCTCGGTCTGGTGGTGCTGCACGTTCTGGCGCTGCACGAAGTCGGCTCGAACAACCCGGACGGCGTGGACATCAAGAAATACAAAGACGAAAACGGCGTACCGCTGGACGGCATTGCCTTCCACCCGTACTACACCGTGAAAGATATCGTCGGCGTGGTGGTGTTCCTGTTCATCTTCTGCTCGATCGTGTTCTTCTTCCCGGAAATGGGCGGCTACTTCCTCGAGAAGCCGAACTTTGAAGTGGCGAACGCGTTCAAGACCCCAGAGCACATTGCTCCGGTCTGGTACTTCACACCGTTCTACGCGATTCTGCGGGCGGTTCCGGACAAGCTCCTGGGCGTTATCGCCATGGGTGCGGCCATCGCTGTACTGTTCGTCCTGCCATGGCTGGACCGTAGCCCGGTCAAGTCGATGCGCTACAAAGGCTGGTTGAGCAAAATCTGGCTCTGGGTGTTCTGCATCTCGTTCGTGATTCTGGGCGTGCTGGGTGTTCTGGCGCCGACTCCAGGTCGTACGTTGCTGTCGCAGGTGTGTACTTTCCTGTACTTCGCCTACTTCATTCTGATGCCTTTCTACACCAGGCTCGAGAAGACCAAACCGGTTCCGGAAAGGGTGACTGGCTGATGAAAAAGCTATTTGCTGTACTGATTCTTGCTGCTTTGCCTGTACTGTCCTTCGCTGCCGAGCACGGTGGTCCTGAGTTGGAAAAGGTCGACATCGACGTTTCCGACAAGGCCGCCATGCAGGATGGCGCGCGTACATTCGCCAACTACTGCATGGGCTGCCACAGCGCCAAGTTCCAGCGCTATGAGCGTGTTGCCGACGATCTGGGCATTCCTCACGATCTGATGCTGTCGAAGCTGGTGTTCACTGGCGCCAAGATCGGCGACCACATGAGCATCGGCATGCAGCCGGCTGACGCCAAGACCTGGTTCGGTGCTGCACCGCCTGACCTGACCCTGGTGGCTCGTGTTCGCGGTACGGACTGGCTCTACGGCTACCTGAAGTCGTTCTACGAAGATCCGTCGCGTCCTTGGGGCGTGAACAACAAGGTCTTCCCGAACGTGGGCATGCCGAACGTCCTGGTAGGCCTGCAAGGTCGTCAGGTCGTCGGTTGCAAACAGGTCCAGATCGTCGAAGACGGCAAGAAGCAATATGATCCGCTGACCGGTACCGCGCTGACTCATGAAGCGTGCGATCAGCTGACCATCGTGCCGAAGAGCGGTGCTCTGACCGAAGAGCAGTTCGATGAGAAGGTCAAGAATCTGGTAACCTTCCTCGCTTACTCGGCTAACCCGGTTAAGCTGCAGCATCAGCGCATTGGTACCTACGTCTTGCTGTACCTGGCGTTCTTCTTCGTATTCGCCTACTTGCTCAAGCGCGAATACTGGAAAGATGTGCACTGATAAAGTTTCAAGCAATTGCTGTTAATCGCGCGCGCCCAAGGGCGTCTCTGAAGGTGTAACGAGTCTGGTTTACCCAGGCGTTACGGGAGACGCCCTCTGGGCGCGCTCGTTTTTCCGCTTCCGATAATTTCAACAAGCGAGGAGGACCGCCATGGGCGTGACCAATCGGTTGGCCTGTTACTCCGACCCCGCCGACCACTATTCCCACCGAGTGCGCATCGTACTTGCAGAGAAGGGTGTCAGCGCCGAGATCATTTACGTGGAAGCTGGCCGCCAGCCGCCTAAACTGATTGAGGTGAACCCTTACGGAAGCCTGCCTACCCTGGTCGATCGTGACCTGGCGTTGTGGGAGTCGACCGTGGTGATGGAATATCTGGATGAGCGTTACCCGCATCCGCCTTTGCTGCCGGTTTATCCAGTGGCGCGTGCCAACAGCCGTTTGCTGATTCATCGTATTCAGCGTGACTGGTGTGGTCTGGTGGATCTGATTCTGGATTCGCGGACCAAGGAAGCTGCCCGTGTCGTTGCTCGTAAAGAGCTGCGCGAAAGCCTGACTGGCGTGTCGCCGCTGTTCGCCGACAAGCCGTTTTTCCTCAGCGAGGAACAAAGTCTGGTGGATTGCTGCCTACTACCAATACTCTGGCGCTTGCCGATTTTGGGTATTGAACTGCCACGGCCCGCCAAGCCGTTGCTTGATTATATGGAGCGCTCGTTTGCGCGTGAGGCTTTCCAGGCAAGTCTGTCTGGCGTCGAACGCGATATGCGCTAAGGCTTAAGGAGCCGCTATGAACTCCAGTCGACCTTATCTGGTCCGCGCGCTCTACGAGTGGATTGTGGACAACGATTGCACCCCGCACATGCTGGTCAATTCCGAGTATCCGTCGGTGCAGGTGCCTCAGGGTTTTGCCAGTGACGGACAGATTGTCCTGAACGTATCGCCGGCCGCCGTGCGTCATCTGCACATGGATAACGAAGCGGTCAGCTTCGAGGGGCGCTTCGGTGGCGTGCCGCACACCCTGTACGTGCCTATCGCATCGATCCTGGGCATTTACGCCCGGGAGAACGGTCAGGGCATGGTGTTCGATCTGGAATCGCCTATGGAAGACGAGGAAGAGATCGAGCCGGATGATGATCTTCCGCCGCCGGACAGTGAGCCGCCGCGCCCAAGCGGTCGGCCAAGTTTGAAAGTGGTGAAGTAA